>CALFXV010000115.1 GCA_937957775.1 uncultured Methylotenera sp.
AAGTTGCTCTCCGTTTGCGCGGCAAACACAAGGCCATTTACACGCCTCACGTCGATACTGGCGACTTCATCGTCGTCGTTAACGCAGCACAACTCAAAGTGACTGGCACCAAGTCTTTGGACAAGGTGTACTACCGCCACTCTGGTTATCCAGGCGGCATCACAGCCACTAACTTCCGCGACATGCAGTCCAAGCACCCTGGACGCGCGCTCGAGAAGGCCGTCAAGGGCATGTTGCCCAAAGGTCCTCTGGGCTACGCCATGATCAAAAAACTCAAGGTGTACGGTGGCGCTGAGCACCCCCACACCGCCCAACAGCCTAAAGTGCTGGACATTTAAGGAGCCTTGAGAATGATTGGTGAATGGAACAATGGCACCGGCCGTCGCAAATCTAGCGTCGCCCGCGTGTTTCTGAAAAAAGGCTCTGGCAAGATCACGGTCAATGGCAAGGACATCCAAGCCTACTTCGGCCGCGAGACTTCGATCATGATCGCTAAGCAACCTCTGTTTTTGACAAACAATGTCGAGTCTTTCGACATTCAAATCAATGTGCACGGTGGCGGCGAATCTGGTCAAGCTGGTGCAGCTCGTCACGGCATCACACGTGCCCTGATTGACTATGATGCTTCTTTGAAGCCCGTGCTCAGCCAAGCTGGTTTTGTCACTCGTGACGCCCGCGAAGTTGAACGTAAAAAGGTCGGCTTGCACTCTGCTCGTCGCCGTAAGCAGTTCTCTAAGCGTTAATTCGTTTTTACCTGCTTCAAGAAAACCGCACTGGTTCGCCAGGGCGGTTTTTTTTCGTCTTCACATGCAAGAACGCAGTACTGGAAGAGGTGGTGCTGGTGTTCGGACGCGCGAAGTTCTGAGTAAAGCGAAGATGAGCAAGTCTGAATACCAGCGCCGCCTCTTCCAGTACGGACAGTCAGAAGCCCCTTTTAACAGGGCAGTTATTCAAAGTTAATTGTTGACTGATCCACTATACTACTCACCCAGTCGACGGAGAAAATCATGAGCGCATTAGCCGAAACCATCCCCACAGAAATGCCTGAAGCCATTGTCTTCACAGACAGTGCTGCCGCCAAAGTGGCCGATCTGATTGCCGAAGAAGGCAACCCCGATTTGAAACTGCGCGTGTTTGTGCAGGGTGGCGGTTGCTCAGGCTTTCAGTATGGTTTCACGTTTGACGAAATCGTCAACGAAGACGACACCACCATGACCAAACATGGCGTGTCTTTGCTGATCGATGCCATGAGCTACCAATATTTGTTGGGCGCAGAAATTGATTACAAAGAAGACCTGCAAGGCGCGCAGTTTGTCATCAAGAACCCCAATGCCACCACCACTTGTGGTTGCGGTTCTTCTTTTTCAGTTTAATAGATTCAATTAATAAAAAAGCCAAGCAATGCTTGGCTTTTTTATTGTCTGTCGTTCTAGCGTTGTTCTATAGGCAGCAGGTCGCGTCGACTTGAGCCTTTATACAACTGCCTAGGCCGACCAATTTTATGTTCTTCGTCAGAAATCATTTCTGACCATTGGGCTATCCAACCGGCGGTTCTAGCCAGAGCAAAAATGGCAGTAAACATAGAGTTGGGTATGCCCATGGCGCGCATGACAATGCCGCTGTAAAAATCAACGTTTGGATAAAGTTTACGTGAAACAAAGTATTCGTCTTCCAGCGCGATTTTTTCCAGCTCCATGGCCAGTTTAAACATGGGGTCATCGTTCAAGCCTAACTCATCGAGCACCTCGTGGCAGGTGGTGCGCATGATTTTGGCGCGCGGGTCCATGTTACGGTAAACGCGGTGGCCAAAGCCCATCAGGCGGAAGGTGTCGTTCTTATCTTTAGCCCGTTTGATGAATTCGCCTATGCGTGACACGTCGCCTATTTCTTCTAGCATGGTTAGCGTCGCCTCATTGGCACCACCGTGCGCCGGTCCCCACAGTGAGGCGATGCCGGCTGAGATGCAGGCGTAAGGATTGGCGCCACTGGAACCCACTAAACGCACGGTACTGGTTGAGGCGTTTTGTTCGTGGTCGGCATGCAAAATCAGAATGCGCTCAAATGCCTTGGCTAAAACTGGGTTGGGCACGTATTTTTCGCAGGGCGTAGCAAACATCATGTGCATGAAGTTTTCGGCGTAATTCAAATGATTTTGCGGGTACATAAACGGCTGACCCAAATTGTATTTAAAGCTCCACGCGGCTATGGTGGGCACTTTAGCCAATAGGCGATGCGCGGAAATTTCACGGTGTTTGGCATCGCGGATATCCATGGCATCAAAGTAAAACGCCGACAAGGAACCCACCACCCCAACCATAACCGCCATAGGGTGGGCATCGCGCCTAAAGCCGCGAAAAATATTGCTAAGCTGATCGTGCAACATGGTGCTGCCATTGATGGTGTTGGTGAATTGCTGTTTTTGCTCGGCATTGGGCAGTTCGCCGTGTAACAGCAAATAAGACACTTCCATGAAGTTGCAATGCTCAGCCAGTTGTTCAATGGGGTAGCCGCGGTAGTAAAGCAGGCCTTTTTCCCCATCAATAAAGGTGATGTCGGAGTTGCAGGCCGCTGTTGACATAAAGCCTGGGTCATAGGTGAACACGCCGTGCTTACCTAGGCTGCGTATGTCTATCACGTCGTTGCCCAAGCTGCCCGACAGCATAGGCAATTCAATGGGCGCAGCACCGTTGTCGAAAGTAATCGTGGCTTTAGTCGGTTTGGTCATGAGATGGATTCTTGCAGGTTATTTGGTCAAAATAATTATACTGTAATCGCAGGCTTACTTGCATAGGGAAAACTGCCCAAGCTTGATTTAGTTGGCTTTTGCCGGATTAATGCTGATAAATCGCGCCCAAAATTCGTGCACCGCTTGCACCAGTGACGGGCGCTAGATTGGCGGTTTTTTTCTCCAAACATTGTTTGGCTAGCCAGGCAAAGGCTATCGCTTCTACCCAGTCCACGCCTATGCCCAAGCTGTCAGTTGATTTGCATGGGATAGGGCCAAGCAGAGTTTGCAATTTTTTGACTAACAGTTGATTGTGCGAGCCGCCGCCGCATAGGTAGACTTCATCCACTGCTGGGCAGTGCATTTTTAAGGCTGAGTAAACCGATTCCGCACTTAAATCTACCAAGGTATGCGCCACGTCTTGCCCTGGCATGAAGGGGTTGAATGAGACCACGGCTTGCAGATTTTCTTCTAACCAATTCAGGTTAAACAGGTCGCGGCCGGTGCTCTTGGGTGGCGGCGCCGCGAAAAAATCCTCTTGCAACAAGCGCGCCAACAGGCTGGGTATGGTTTGCCCAGAGCTTGCCCAGGCGCCATTCGCGTCGTAATCTTGCCCAAGCTGCTGTTTGATCCAAGCATCCAATAGCATATTGCCTGGCCCGGAGTCGAAACCAACTACGCTATCTTGCTTGGCGTCCAGTGAATTTTCTGTGCGGCTAAGGTAAGTGATGTTGGCAATGCCGCCTAAATTGATGATGGCCCGATTCAGGCTTGGATCGGCAAACACGGCTTGGTGAAAGGCTGGCACCAAGGGAGCACCTTGTCCGCCGGCTGCCACGTCGCGACTTCTAAAATCCGACACCACGGTAATTTGGCACAGTTCCGTTAATAAAGCGGCGTTGCCTATTTGCATGGTGAAGCCTATGCCATCGCTAAAACCCGGCCTATGCCGTATGGTTTGGCCATGGCAACCCACAGCCGTGATGTCGCTAGGCTTTAGCTGGGCTTTGTCTAACAATTCTTGAATGGCCAGCGCATACAATTTGGCCAGCGTATTGCTAATCAGCGCGGTCTCTTCCAGCTCGTTGGCGGTGGGGTGCTGCAGGGCTAAAACAGCGCTGCGCAGTGTCGCTGGGTAGGCTAAAAAATGCGTTAGCAGTGGCTGCGGTTTTTCATCTTCAAACCCGACCAATGCAACGTCGACGCCATCTAGGCTGGTGCCAGACATGAGTCCTATGAAAAGTTTGCGCGTCATGTGTTTTAGGTGATGCGTTCGACTGGAAGTTAATCTAATGAGGCAATACGACCTCAATTTGCGTTAAAATAGCGGCTTATTAAGCACTGGGCGGTCAGCCTGATTGCTTAATACAGTGCGCTATTGGATGGTAACAGAAAACGCAATTAGAACAACTAAATGCACCCTAAGCAGGCCTGTTTTCCTTCCTCATTAAGGATAAGAATACGTGAATACCGACATCAAACAACAATTGGCCATCATCAAGCGTGGTGCAGACGAGCTGCTGATAGAAGCGGAATTGTTAGAAAAGTTAAAAAAAGGTCAGCCCTTAAGAATTAAGGCTGGCTTTGATCCAACCGCGCCGGATCTGCATCTAGGTCACACCGTGCTCATTAATAAATTACGCCAATTCCAAGATTTAGGGCATCAAGTGTTATTTCTAATCGGTGACTTCACCGGCATGATAGGCGACCCGACTGGCAAGAGCGCAACGCGCCCTCCCTTAACTGCCGAGCAGGTTGCAGAAAATGCCAAGTCTTATACCGCACAAGTGTTTAAAATCCTCAAGCCGGAACAAACCGAAGTGGTGTTTAACTCCAAGTGGTTGAGCGAGTTGGGCGCGGCCGGCATGCTCAAATTGGCCGCCAGCCATACCGTGGCGCGCATGTTGGAACGCGATGATTTTTCCAAGCGCTACAAATCCAATCAACCGATTGCGATACACGAATTTTTGTACCCCTTGTTACAAGGCTACGATTCGGTGGCCTTGAAAGCCGATGTCGAAGTGGGCGGCACCGATCAAAAATTCAACCTATTGATGGGTCGTGAATTGCAAAAACAAGCCGGCATGGCCCAGCAATGTGTGTTGACCATGCCATTGCTAGAAGGCTTGGATGGCGTGAATAAGATGTCTAAATCTTTAGGTAATTACATAGGCATAGCCGAAGCGCCTGAAGTAATATTCGCCAAAATCATGTCGATTTCAGACGAGTTGATGTGGCGTTACATTGAGTTGCTGTCTTTTGCATCATTGGAAGCCATCGCCAAATGGAAGGTGGATGTGGCAGCCGGTCAAAATCCACGTGACATTAAAGTGCAGTTTGCCCAAGAAATTGTCGCCCGTTTTCATAGCGTCGCCGATGCAGAAAAAGCCTTGGCGGATTTTCAAACCAGGGCTAAAGGCGGCATCCCCGATGATGTGCCCGAGATCAGCTTGACTATAGAAGGCGACAGCATAGGCATAGCCCAGCTACTTAAAATGGCCGGTCTAGTAGAAAGCACCTCGGAAGCCTATCGCGCCATGGAGCAGGGCGGTGTCAAAATCGACAGTGAAAAAGTCAACGACAGGCAGTTGCAATTAGCTAAAGGCCAGAGCGTTGTTGCTCAAGTGGGCAAGCGTAAATTTGCAAATGTAACAATTTTGTAACTCTGCCGTTTAAGGCTTGACCAAACGCTAGGCTAATGTAGAATGCGCGGCTTCGTTCAAAAAGAGCGAAGCGGTGGCAAAAAAGCCGCTGGCATTAAATCAATAATAAATACGAATCAAATCAAATTTATCATTGACGGGTCTTAAAAGGTCTGTATAATGCGCACCTCGTTAACGCAAAGCGTTAGCGAATGACTGCAAGAAACGCTGTTTTTTCGGTCCTTAGTTCTTTAACAATTTAACAACTGATAAGTGTGGGTGCTTGTGGTTGAGGCAAGTTGGCATAGACGCCATTACCTTGTTGCAGATGGATTTATCCGTTTGCGATTTAACGTGGTGGTTTGGTTTATGTTGACCTCAGAAAACAAGTGCTTACACTTAAATTTATGACAAATATGTATAGCTCCTTAGTAATAAGGGGCACACAGACCTTGAAATGAATTTGAGTCACTTACCTTGAATAAGGGTAAGTAAAGCAAAAGCGAAATACCACCTCGAAAGAGGAAAAAGTAATAGTCATACATTAAACTGAAGAGTTTGATCATGGCTCAGATTGAACGCTGGCGGAATGCTTTACACATGCAAGTCGAACGGCAGCACGGACTTCGGTCTGGTGGCGAGTGGCGAACGGGTGAGTAACATATCGGAACGTATCCAATAATGGGGGATAACTAATCGAAAGGTTGGCTAATACCGCATACGCCCTACGGGGGAAAGCAGGGGATCTTCGGACCTTGCGTTAATGGAGCGGCTGATATCTGATTAGCTAGTTGGTGAGGTAAAGGCTCACCAAGGCGACGATCAGTAGCTGGTCTGAGAGGACGACCAGCCACACTGGAACTGAGACACGGTCCAGACTCCTACGGGAGGCAGCAGTGGGGAA
>CALFXV010000116.1 GCA_937957775.1 uncultured Methylotenera sp.
GCCACACGCTGGTCAAGTTGGAAGTATTGGGTGACCCGAATACGCTCTACCCCAACATGATAGAAACCATAGCCGCGGCAAAAGTGTTAGTAAAAGACGGCTTTGATGTCATGGTCTATTGCTCAGATGACCCTATTATGGCCAAGCAATTAGAAGAGATAGGCTGTTGTGCAGTAATGCCATTGGCCTCGTTAATTGGTTCAGGCATGGGCATTTTAAATCCGTGGAATTTACAAATCATCATCGCTAATGCCAACATTCCGGTCTTGGTGGATGCTGGCGTGGGTACCGCGTCCGATGCCGCGATTGCCATGGAGCTTGGCTGCCAAGGCGTGCTGATGAACACCGCCATTGCCGCCGCGCGCGACCCTATTCAAATGGCGGGCGCCATGAAAAAAGCCGTGGAGGCAGGACGCGAAGCTTACTTAGCCGGCCGCATGGCAAAAAAATTGTACTCAGCCAGTCCTAGCTCGCCCACTACCGGCCTGATCAGCTAATGACGGCAGCGGCAAAACGTTACGAATGCTTGGTCACGGTTGAAACCGAATTTCTACCTGACCAATCCGACCTTGAACGCAACCGATACGCTTTTGCTTACCACATTAAAATTGTTAACACCGGCAACGTTGCGGCTCAACTAATCAGCCGGCATTGGGTAATCGATGAGTTTAATGGTGAGCAGCAAGAGGTGCGCGGTTTAGGCGTGGTCGGGGCACAACCCTTGTTGCAACCCGGCCAACTTTTTGAATACACCAGTGGCACCGTGCTCACCACGCCCAACGGCAAAATGCATGGCAGCTACCAAATGGTCGCCGACGATGGCACAGCCTTTGATGTCGCGGTACCGGCTTTTAGTTTGAGCATGCCTAGAGTATTGCATTAATTTTTTGCCAGATAGACATAAAATCATGTTTGCAAGCAATCCACTTTACCGATTTAGCTTAATCTTGCTCATCAGCGCAGGCCTGTTTGCTTGCGCCAATCCCTTGTTAAAAGCGCCAGCGCCGGTTAGTAAGAAGGCCGATTGCGTTTGCGATAAAGTCGCCGACAAACCCACTGAAAAACCAGTTATTCCTCTCGAAACGGTTAAACCCGCAGAACTTAAAATAGCCGATTACGGCTTATTAAAGCCAGCCGAATGGGACGAAGTTGATGGCCTGAGTGCTAACCACAGTGCAGCCGATAATTTAACCTTAGCTTGGCCAGCTTGGCTGCAAAGCTGCACGGCATTAGTTAAAAAACCGATGTGGAAGAATGCCTGTGAGGCAGCTAATTCGCTTAACCTGCAGACCAACAACAGCCCTGATTCGGACAGTGTGCGCGCTTATTTCAAGCAAAATTTTAGCGTGTATAAAACCACCAATGTGGACGGGGCTGACAGTGGCTTGATCACCGGCTATTACCAACCGATTTTAAAAGGCAGCCGCACAAAATCTGCCAAGTACCCATTTCCCCTTTACACCACCCCACCGGATTTGATTACCGTGGAATTGGATAGCTTATTCCCTGAGCTAAAATTTAAACGGGTGCGCGGTAGAGTAGTGGGCAATAAATTGGTACCGTATTTCAATCGCGCTGAAATTGAAACCGACAATTCGCCGATTAAAGGCCGTGAATTGGTTTACATAGACAACATTGTCGACGTATTTTTTCTACAGATACAAGGTTCGGGTGTGGTGCAATTTGAAAACGGCGAGCAAGTCATGGTTGGCTATGCCGATCAGAATGGCCACACCTATAATTCGGTAGGGCGCTTGCTCATAGAACGCGGCGAACTGACTAGCGCCAATGCCTCCATGGCAGGCATTAAAAACTGGGTTAAAAACAACCCGCTGAAATTTCGCGAATTGCTCAATAACAACCCCAGCTTTGTTTTTTTTAGAGAATTGCCCAGTGGCTTGCCTGGTCCTATAGGGGCGTTAGGGGTGCCTATTTTGGCGGAGCGGGCCGTGGCCGTGGACCCTAAATTTGTGCCTTTGGGTGCCCCGGTATTTCTTTCGACCACCCAGCCGAATAACAACAAACCCTTAAAACGCTTGATGATGGCGCAAGACACCGGCGGTGCAATTAAGGGTGGCGTGCGTGCTGACTTTTTTTGGGGAGCCGGCGCTGAGGCTGGCGCCAAAGCCGGCGCCATGAAGCAAAGTGGTAAAATTTGGGTGCTGTTACCTAAGGAATTTGTCGTTAAAAACTAGCCTAAAAACTAGGCTATAAGTCGCGCTCAAAAACCCGGTAACGTTTGTAGGCGGTACCGCCTATGGATTCAATGATGTTACGCATGCCGGCATTGTCTTCCAGTATCCATGACAACTCCAGCCTGTGCGCACCGCGTTTGTGTAATTCGTTACGTACCTCTTCAATAATTAGAAAGGCCAAACCGGGACCAAGTCGCGTTTTTTGAAACTTCTTGCGCACGCCCATTAATGGCACACGGCCACTGGCAGGGCCTTTGATTTTTAGCCGCCAAATCAATTTTAACCAGCCAAAAGGAAACAATTTTCCCTTCAAATCACGGATGGCTTCGTTAATGTTGGGCATGCCTATGATGAATCCAGCCGCTTCGCCATCAACTTCGGCAATCTGGATGTACTCGTCGTGCAATAAGAATTTTAGATTTTGCCCCAGCTCTTTAAATTCTGCTTCAGTGAATGGTACAAAACCCCAATTCTCTGACCAGGCATCGTTAAAGATATCACGTAACAGCATAATTTCATCA
>CALFXV010000117.1 GCA_937957775.1 uncultured Methylotenera sp.
CTTGTGGGGTGGTGACGATGATGGCGCCGGTCACCGGTATTTTTTGTGCCAGCGTTAATTGTATGTCGCCTGTGCCCGGTGGCAAATCGATGATTAGGTAATCCAAATCGCGCCATTTGGTGTCGCGTAGCAATTGCTCTAGTGCGCCGGTGACCATGGGGCCGCGCCATACCATGGGCGTGTCGTTGTCGATAAGGAAACCGATGGACATGGCTTGTATACCATGCGCTTGCATGGGGTCCATGGTTTTGCCATCGCTGCTTTCTGGGCGGCCGCTGATGCCCAGCATATGCGGTTGGCTAGGACCATAAATGTCGGCATCCAACAAGCCAACCGTGGCGCCTTCGGCGGCCAGGGCTAAGGCTAGGTTGACGGAGGTGGTGGATTTGCCTACCCCGCCTTTGCCAGAGGCAACGGCGATGATGTTTTTTACATTGGGTAATAGCGTCACACCTTGTTGGGCTTTGTGCGCGACTATGCGACTGCCAATATTGACCGTGACCTTGCTTACACCGGGTAGGGCAGCCAGCGTTTCGCTGACTAAATTTTGCACTTGGCCCATGACCGATTTTGCTGGGTAACCAAGCACGATGTCCAAGCTGACCTCGCTGCCATTTATTTGGATATTTTTGGCTGATTTACTGCTGATAAAATCCTTGCCGGTATTCGGGTCTATGCAGACTTTTAAGGTGCTTTGGATGAGAAGTTCGGTGACAGCCATGCGTGCAATTCCTGTTAGTGTTTAGTTAAAAATAAACTTGAGTAAAATGATAGGGTATTTTAACCGATAGTCCTGTAGGTATGGGCGTTTTTTGCATAGGCTGTTGAGCGAACTGGCCGCTAAACTTGCTGCCGCATAAAATGCGCAATCAACGCTGGGTTAAGCTGGCGGCATTTGCTAGAATACCGTTTTCGCTAAATAGATCCATTTATCTCATGGCCACCGCACACACAGCACGCAAGATCCTCGTTACCTCAGCCCTGCCCTATGCCAATGGCAGTATACATCTAGGCCATTTGGTTGAATACATACAAACCGATATTTGGGTGCGCTTCCAAAAAATGCAAGGGCATACCGTGCATTACGTTTGTGCCGACGATACGCATGGAACGCCGATTATGTTGCGGGCGGAAAAAGAGGGCATCACACCAGAAGCCTTAATAGCCGATGTGCACAAGCAGCACAGCGCCGATTTCAATGAGTTTTTAGTGGGCTTTGATCACTATTACTCGACCAACGCCCCAGAAAACAAAGCCCTGTCGCAGAGCATTTACCTGGCGCTTAAAGGCGCAGGGAAAATAGCCAGCAAAGTCATAGAGCAGTTTTATGACCCGCTTAAAAACATGTTTTTACCGGATCGCTTCATTAAGGGCGAGTGCCCTAAATGCCATGCCAAAGATCAATACGGCGATTCCTGTGAAGTGTGCGGCGCGACGTACAACCCAACCGAGTTGATTAATGCCTATTCTGCAGTATCCGGTGCTGCACCGGTGCGCAAAGAGACCGAGCATTACTTTTTTAAATTATCGGAATGCGCTGATTTTTTAAAGGAATGGACTCGCTCAGGCACCTTGCAGGGTGAAGCCGCCAATAAAATGTCGGAGTGGTTCGAAAGCGGCTTAAACGATTGGGATATTTCGCGCGATGCGCCGTATTTTGGTTTTGAAATTCCGGATGCACCCGGCAAGTATTTTTACGTCTGGTTGGATGCGCCCATAGGCTACATGGCCAGCTTTAAAAAGCTCTGCGCCGACACCGGTTTGGATTTTGACGAATACTGGGCCAAAGACGCCAAGACCGAGTTGTACCATTTTATTGGTAAAGATATCCTGTATTTTCATGCCTTATTTTGGCCGGCCACATTGGAATACAGCGGTTACCGTACACCAACGAAAATTTTTGCCCATGGCTTCTTGACCGTGAATGGTGAAAAAATGAGTAAGTCGCGCGGCACGTTCATTACTGCACGCAGTTATTTGGAGCACATTAAGAATCCAGAATACTTGCGTTATTATTACGCCGCCAAACTCAATAGCAGCATGGAAGACATCGATTTAAGCTTGGATGATTTTGTGGCCAGGGTAAACAGCGATTTAGTCGGCAAATACATCAATATAGCCAGCCGCACTGCTGGCTTTATTAATAAACAATTCGACGGTCAATTACGGCCCTCCGCCAACAACCCGGTGGTGGCCGAACTTAAATCCAGCGCAGCCATGATAGCCGAGTCTTTCGATACCAGAGAATACGGTAAGGCCTTACGTGAAATCATGCGCTTGGCAGACAGTGCCAACGGCTTCGTTGCAGAAAAAGCCCCCTGGGTGATGGCCAAGCAAGCAGATCAAGCGCAAGCCTTGCAAGAAGTGTGTTCCGATGCGTTGGAGTTATTCCGTTTGCTTACCCTGTACTTAAAACCGGTCTTGCCAAAATTGGCTGGTGAGGTAGAGCAATTTCTCAATCTAGCGTCATTAAGCTGGGCCAGTGTTTCGGCAGAATTAACAGCCGGGCATCGCATACAAAGCTACCAACATTTAATTACCCGTATCGACCCTAAATGGATACTAGACATGACAGTAGCCAATAAAGAAAACCTCACTGCCAGCCCAACGGTTTCGCCAGTAAAGGCTAGCGTTGCGCCGGCCGCGACCAGTGGCATGGAAATCAGCATAGACGACTTTACCAAGGTGGATTTACGCATCGCTAAAATTATTCATGCTGAACACATGGAAGGCGCAGAAAAATTACTTAGATTGAGTTTAGACATAGGCGAAGCTAAGCCTAGGCAGGTGTTTGCTGGGATTAAATCGGCTTACGATCCAGACCAATTAATAGGCCGATTGACTTTGATGGTGGCCAATCTGGCGCCACGTAAAATGAAGTTTGGCCTCAGCGAAGGCATGGTGTTGGCGGCCAGTGACGAGAGCGGCGGTCCGTTCATTCTTAGCCCTGATGCCGGCGCGCAATTGGGTATGCGGGTAAAGTAACAACCAATCGCTAAATAAGCTTACGGTTTCTTAGTCACCGTTTTTGCTGACGAGGGCTTATTTGCAATGGGTTTTTCGGTGATGACCTGTTGTTTAGCAGGATTTGATTTGCCAGCTTTAACTTCACCGGCCTTGACCTTCACGGGGCTTACTTTAGCCGGTGCTGGCTTAGTGGGCGCGACAATCGTTGCCAAACTCGCTGGCTTAGGGCTGACAGTCGTTTTGGCTGGCACGATGATGGCCTTGTTGGCCCGTGTTGGCTGAATCGGCGTTTTAAGCAGCGTTGCTGCAGGCGCAGCCTGCTTCAGTGTTTTCTTGCTATCCACATGACTTTTTGGATTGGCGCTAAGGGCTGTAGGTTTTGTCATCGTGCTGGCATCAAGCACGATATCGTTTCGTGCATTTTTTAGGGTAACCGGGCCTATGCCATCGACTCTAGTTAGCTCGTCTACGCTTTTAAAGCCACCATTCTTTTTGCGGTATTCCAATATGGCTTTGGCTTTAACCGGACCTATACCAGGCAGGCTTTCCAATTCAGTTTGGTTGGCCGTGTTGATGTTGACGGCGGCTTGTGCGGAGTAGCATAAGCCTAACCAGCATAATACGAAAATCAAGAAGGTTTTCATCTAAGCACTCCCTACTGATTGGACTGCTGCGTAGTCGTGCTGACAGCTAGACAACTGACTCCCATCATACGCCTTTATGCCAAGAGGAGTAGCTTTTTTCTTGTTATTTCAATTGCTTAGATGAATTTTAAGCGCATTCGGCGTGGATGGCGATCAACGCTTTGAGCGGGTCGGCAGCTTGCGTGATTGGTCGGCCTATGACCAAATAGCTGGCGCCATTTTGCAAGGCTAGTGCTGGGGTAACGATACGAGATTGGTCATCTTGACTGGCGCCGGTTGGGCGTATGCCTGGGGTTACCAGGCAAAATGCCTGGCCTAATGCTGCACGCAACATAGGGGCTTCCTGAGCAGAGCAAACCACACCGCTCAGTCCTGCTTGCTTAGTGAGCTTGGCTAAGTTCATGACTTGGCTAGGCAAATCGGCTGCTACGCCAATTTGCGTCAGGTTAGCTTGGTTCATGCTGGTTAATACCGTCACAGCGATCAGGATGGGCGGTTTGGCTTGTTCGTTGACGGCCGATTGTGCGGCTTGCATCATTTCTAGGCCGCCACTGGCATGCACGTTTAGCATCCAAACGCCTAGCTTGCTTGCTGCACTGCAAGCTTTGGCGACGGTGTTAGGAATATCATGAAATTTTAGGTCTAAAAACACACCGAAGTTGAGCTTAGCCAATTGTTCAACAAACTGCGGACCTGCTGCCGTAAACAACTCCTTACCAACCTTAAGGCGGCATAAGCTTGGATCTAACTGACGCACCAATGTGAGTGCGCTAGCGGCATCGGCGTAATCAAGGGCCACGATGATTTTAGGGTCGTGCTTGGTTTGGGTGTTATGAGTACTGGTCATGTTGTTTAGCTTTAAACGTTGGTCGGTTCAGCAGGCAAGGATTCCCACGCATTGCAGGCTGGGCATTGCCAATGGTGGTACTTGGCTTTGAAGCCACATTGCTCGCAGTGGTAAGTGGTTCGGTTACCAATCGCATGGCGCACCGCTTGTTGCATAAGTTGCGTGTCTTGGGATTTTTGTGTCTTGCTATCCTCTAACATGGCCCGTGCTTGCAATAGCTGGTCTAGGGTACTTAAGCTGGGTTTTTTTATTAACTCATTGCGGGCAAGTTTGGCGGCCTGTTCCGCGCCCTGTTCT
>CALFXV010000118.1 GCA_937957775.1 uncultured Methylotenera sp.
CATTTGCAATCATGGCATTGGCTTTTTTGTTGGTGGCTGGCTGCCAATTAGCCGGCTGCCAACCGCTGGGCGGCACGCGGTAACCCAATGCGCCCCACAGCATAAAAACAAAGTAAATGCCGGCCAAGGCAACAAAGGTTTGCCACACGCCAACGCTGCCATCCGCGGCAAAATACGCCATCAATTTGGTCGCTAAGGGCGAGCCTATCATGGCACCGCCGCCAAAGCCCATGATGGCCATGCCGGTTGCCATGCCGCGTCTATCCGGGAACCATTTAATCAAGGTTGAGACCGGCGAAATGTAGCCCAGACCTAAGCCTATGCCGCCTATCACCCCGCTGCCTAGCCACATCAACCACAGTTGGTGCAGGTAGATGCCGTAAGCCGAAATCAGCAAACCGCCGCACCATAACAGCATGGATACCAAACCCGCTTTACGTGGTCCGGCCCGTTCTAACCACCCGCCCCATAGCGCAGCCGAGCAACCAAGCAAGACAAAGAACAAAGTAAACATCCAGCCCAAATCAAACTGCGTCCAATTGCAATCGGTAGCAAACAAAGCCTTAGCCGTGCCAGCTAATTTATCCGCGAAAGTGGCCGCACCAGCAGCACAAGCGGCAACCGGCGCACCATCCGCGCCTTTTAAGGCGCTGCCCAATGGCTTCCAAAACACACTAAAACCATAACCCATGCCTATGGATAAATGTACCGCTAAGGCGGCAGGCGGCACCAACCAGCGATTAAAATCGGCTTTGGCTATGGTGTTTTCTTTGGATAAAAAATTGGCCATACAGTCCTCTTCATTTATTTTTATATTTTTCAAAAACAGCACTATGTAACATAGTGTAACAAATACGCCAGCATATCAAAAAAATTGCCCATTTAATTGGGCAAGCATTTAATATCTGTCATAAATAGTTCATATATAAGTCATAAACTGGATGTCATGAATACTAGCCTAAACCACCATAAGTTAGCTAAGGATGCACTATGCCAGCCAATATATTAGTCGTAGAAGACGAACCGGCCATACAAGAATTGCTTGCGCTCAACATTACCCAAGCTGGGCACAATGCCATACGCGCACTCAGTGTTGAAATTGCGCAAAATTTAATGCGTGAAACCATACCAGACTTAATATTACTGGACTGGATGTTACCCGGCATGAACGGTCTGGATTTTGCGCGTCAATTAAAATCCGACCCGCAAACAAAATCCATCCCCATCATCATGCTCACCGCCAGAGGTGACGAGTACGATAAGGTACGAGGCCTAGAAGTGGGTGCGGATGATTACGTCACCAAGCCATTTAGCCCACGTGAATTGAACGCCAGGATAAAAGCCGTGCTGCGCCGCCGCGCCCCACAAATGACCGACGACCCAATAGAAATAAGTGGCTTGCATTTAGACCCATCCACCCACCGGGTCAGCGGCAATCAAAAGAATATCGATTTAGGCCCAACCGAATTCAGGTTGCTGCATTTCTTTATGACCAATGCCGAACGCGTGCATACCCGCAGCCAACTCTTGGATAAAGTCTGGGGGGATCGCGTGTTTGTTGAAGACCGTACCGTGGACGTACACATAAGGCGCTTACGCAATGCCCTGGCCGTATCCGGCCACGAAGACCTAATCCAAACGGTGCGTGGCGCCGGCTACCGTTTTTCCATCAATCACGACTAATTTATCCCCGGCCCGCTTGCAGCCAGCGGGCCGATAAAACATTTTTCGCCGCTGCATTTCCTCGCTATAATCGCTTAAGTCTATTTACTGAAAAACCACCTGTGCAAAATATTAGTAGGAAAGCCGGCTCATTTATATTTGCACTGTTACTAATCAGCCTATTTGTTTGGCTGTTCAGCAGTGCCATCACGGCTTTATTGGTCTTTTCTAGCGGCTTACTGCTCTACCTGGCCAACCACATATTTTGGCTCAACCAACTGCAAACCTGGTTTAAAAAACCCGACTTAAAAAGCATACCCGATGGTTTTGGCTTATGGGAAGGCTTATTCAATCTATTACTCAAGTACGAACGCACTAACAAGTACAACCAAACCCAACTCAACGCCGCCTTAGAACGCTTTAATTTGGCTACCAGCGCCATGCCAGACGGATTGGTTATCTTAGGTGCCAGTAATGAAATTGAGTGGTGTACTGCCAATGCTGAAAAACAATTGGGCCTGGATTTAAACACCGATAAAAACCTACCAGTGGTCAATTTAATTCGTGACAGCGGCTTTATTGCTTATTTGTACAACGAAAAATACGACGAGCCATTCAAACTCAAATCATGGCGCAATCCTGAAGTGGTGCTGGATATCCAACTCATAGCCATGGCCAATAATCAAAAATTATTAATCAGTCGTGACATGACCCAACTGGAAAAAGTCGACGTCATGCGTCGGGATTTTATTGCCAACGTCTCACACGAATTGCGCACGCCACTGACAGTGGTGGGCGGCTTTTTAGAAACCCTAGGTGACATGGAAGGAGCGGTTCCGCCAAGCTTGCAAGGCTACTTTGCCATGATGGAAGAACAAACCGTGCGCATGCGCCGCATCATAGAAGATTTGCTAACCTTATCCACCATAGAGAGCAACACCGGCAGCCCAGACAACAGTGAAATCGACATGGCCAGCTTATTGAAAGCCGTGCAGAACGATGCCATAGGCTTAAGCCAAGGCCTCAACAAAGCCAGCCATCGCATCTTGCTTGAAGCCGACACAACACTTAACATAAAAGGCTCCATAGACGAATTACGCAGTGTATTTAGCAATTTGGTCAGCAACGCCATACGCTACACGCCGGTCGATCCGGTTAAAGGCCACGGTGACATTTCCATCACATGGCAAATGCAAAACAAACAACCGGTGTTTGCCGTGCGTGATACCGGCATAGGCATAGAGCCGCAGCACATAGAACGTCTGACCGAACGCTTTTACCGGGTAGACAAAAGTCGTAGCCGCGAAACCGGCGGCACCGGCTTGGGCCTATCTATAGTCAAGCACATCCTGATACGCCATCAAGCCAAATTGGACATCAGCAGCGAGTTTGGCAAGGGCAGCACCTTTAGCGTCATTTTCCCTAAATCCCGCGCGGTGCAAAAAACGTGACCTTGCGTCTGGGCCGAATCGTACTTGTAGGATGCATACTGGCCGAACTGAGTGCTTGCACGCTCAATAGCCCAGTCGACCGTAAAGCCATACCTGAACGCAGCGACCGCAGTTCTGGCAGCCAGTTAGCTAAAACGGATTTTGATCGCATGGCGGATGTGGAAATATCGGAAAACATCCAAAGCCTGCGCACCTTGATGATTAAGCTGTATAAACGTAACCCGCACGAATTGGCAAAAAGCACCTCGGACAATGCGGAAAAAATGGCGACTTGGGTGATAGACGGTGAGCAACAGCACCATTACCAATTCAAAGAAATAGACAACAAACAAGGTACGGACGCTATCTTTTTGGCTTTCCAACCTGATTACGCTGGCGACCGCGTTTTGCCTTTCATCGTTGGCCTACAGACCATGCTCTTGCAAGCGCACGGTGGCAAACGCGACTTTTACATGAACGACACACTCAACCCACAGTTTATTTACAACGTTGCCCGCAACATCGAAATCGCTGCTTGGAAATTGGCTAATGCCAAAGACGAAAAAGGCAAACTTTATTTATTAAGCAATGAGATCAACGACAAGGACAAAAACCTAAGTTTCGAGCGCGAGTTTGGCAAGATGATAGGCCGCACGGATTTGTATGCCGTGGCCCTATCGGAAAAATCCGAACGCATGATATCGCGCGTCATGCAAAATTTAGCCACGGCAATATTTCTGCCCTTCCTGCCTTAAGCTAAGGCGGCCAGCCTTAAAGCAATACTTTTTCTATGCCGCCTTGGTTAACTTTCGCCACATACTCTTGCATCCAATCCGGCCCTAGCAAATGCTTGGCCATCTCCACCACGATGTAATCGGCTTCTATGCCGGTGTCCTCACCGTAACGAGATAAACCCTGCAAGCAACTTGGGCAAGAAGTCAGAATTTTGACTTTTTGCTCAGGCGCACCCACGGTCAAGCCCAGCTTGCCCATGCCTTTTTCCAACTCCTCTTGCTTACGCATTTTGACTTGGGTAGCGATGTCTGGTCTAGCCACGGCAAAGGTGCCGCTCTCACCACAGCAACGGTCATTCAAGGCCACGTCCGTGCCCATTAAGGCATTCGTCACTTCCAATGGCTTATAGGTTTTCATTGGCGTGTGGCAGGGGTCGTGGTACATGTACTTGGTGCCGGTAATGCCGGTTAATTTCAGGTCTTTCTCCATCAAATACTCGTGGATGTCCAATAAGCGGCAACCAGGGAATATGCTTTCAAACTGGTATTTTTGCAATTGGTCCATGCAGGTACCGCAGGACACGATCACGGTTTTGATGTCCAAGTAATTAAGCGTGTTGGCTAAGCGGTGGAATAACACCCGGTTTTCCGTGGTGATGGCTTGGCCTTTATCGTGATTGCCGCTGGCGGTTTGCGGGTAACCGCAACACAAATAACCGGGTGGCAACACGGTGATGGCACCGACTTCGTACAACATCGCTTGGGTAGCCAAACCGACGTTGGAGAACAAGCGCTCGGAACCGCAGCCCGGGAAATAGAACACCGCTTCGGAGTCTTCGGTCACTTTGGCTGGGTTACGTATGACCGGTATCATGCGGTCGTCTTCTATGCCCAGCAAGGCACGCGAGGTCTTAGTCGGCATTTTTTTAGGCATGGGCCGGTTGATAAAATGCACCACTTGCGCTTTTATTTCCGGCTTACCGACGGTGGCAGGCGGCCTGACTTTGTCTTTCAACAAATGGAATTTTTTAGCCAAGCTGTGGGCAAAACTCTGCGCGCGGTAACCTATGGTCACCATAAAGGTGCGCATCAATTTAATGGTAGCCGGGTCTTTGGCATTCAAAAATGCCATGCCCAATGCCGTGCCTGGATTAAATTGTTTTTTGCCTTGCTCACGTAAGAAGTTACGCATGGCCACCGACACGTCACCGAAATCGATGTCGACCGGGCATGGGTTTAAACAGCGATGACATACCGTGCAATGGTCGGCCACGTCATTAAATTCATCAAAATGCTTGAGCGAGATGCCGCGCCGCGTTTGCTCTTCGTATAAAAAGGCTTCAATCAGCAAGGACGTGCCTAAAATCTTATTGCGTGGGCTATACAAGAGATTGGCGCGTGG
Organism: uncultured Methylotenera sp.; assembly: GCA_937957775.1. Lineage (GTDB taxonomy): Bacteria > Pseudomonadota > Gammaproteobacteria > Burkholderiales > Methylophilaceae > Methylotenera. The sequence goes on from CALFXV010000118.1 coordinate 5,229, forward strand.
CACGTGCGTGGTGCACACCGGTTTGCATTTACCGCAGCGTAAGCAATCGCTGATGGAATCGGCGATTTCACCGATAGCGGACTGCTCCATGATGATGGATTCTTGCTCCAGCAGACCAAAACTTGGCGTGTAGGCATTTTCCAAGCCGGAACCGGCCATCAACTTACCTTTATTAAAATGGCCATTGGGGTCGACTTTTTGTTTGTAGGCGCCAAAAGCACTGATGGTTGAGTCTTCCAAAAACTCCATTTTGGTGATGCCTATGCCGTGCTCACCAGAGATAACGCCGTCTAAGCGTTTGGCCAAAGCCATTACGCGGGCCACCGCTTCATGGGCCACGCGCATCATTTGGTAGTCGTCCGAGTTAACCGGAATGTTGGTGTGCACGTTGCCGTCACCGGCATGCATGTGCAGGGCAATAAACACCCGTGATTTCAACACGCTTTTATGAATTTCATCGCAACGGTTTAGTATTTTTTGGTATTCACGCCCAGCAAAAATGTCGGCCATGGGTCGTTTGATGTCGCGCTTCCATGAAATGCGCAAATCATACGATTGCACCGCACGGAAGACGTTTTCGTATTGATTAAGCGTGTCGCCTAAACTGCCCAGCGCGCTAACGGGCTGGTCTAAACTTTGCAATATTAAGCGCCAATGAGCACGCAATTCACGCAACAACTGCAAGGCGATGCCTTGTTTAGCCAAGACCATCTGGCCATCGGCATTGCCGTCTTCATCGGCCTGCAAAGGCAAATCGCCTTGCATGAATTCTTCTAGCGCGTCGAGCAATTGCAATTTATTGTTAATCGATAATTCGATGTTAATGCGCTCTATGCCATCCGAGTAATCGCCCAAACGCGGCAAGGGAATCACCACGTCTTCGTTAATCTTGAAGGCATTGGTGTGCTTGGCAATGGCAGCAGTGCGCGCCCTATCCAACCAGAATTTTTTGCGGGCTTCTGGTGACACGGCGACAAAGCCTTCACCGTTGCGTGCGTTACACAAACGCACGATGTGCGAGGCGGCTTCACCAACGGCGTTTTCATCGTCCGAAGCGATGTCGGCAATTAAGACCATTTTTGGCCGTTGCTGACGGGCCGCTTTGGTCGCGTATCCCACCGCTTTGATGTAACGCTCGTCCATGTGCTCCAAACCGGCCATCAAGACCAAGGGGTCTTTTTTGGCGGTGGCATCCAGGTAATCTTTAATTTCCACGATGGCCAGCACCGCATTAGAGACGTTGCCGAAAAACTCCAAGGCCACCGTGCGCACGTGTTTAGGCATGCGATGCAAGATGAAAGTCGCGCTGGTAATTAAGCCATCGCAGCCTTCTTTTTGTATACCAGGCAAACCGGATAAGAATTTATCGGTCACGTCTTTACCCAAGCCGGTTTTACGGAAACTAGGGCCGGCAATTTCCAGTATTTCTGGCTCGCCTAACAAAGTCTTCATGTCTTCTGCGTAACGGCTGACTTTAAATCGCGCCACCGCCACATCGTGTATCTTGCCCAAATTGTGGTCTAAACGCTGCACTTCCATCCACTGCGCGTCCGGCGTGACCATGCGCCATGAAGCCAAGTTATCCAAGGCCGTGCCCCATAACACGGCTTTTTTACCGCCGGCGTTCACCGCCACGTTACCGCCTATGCAACTGGCATCGGCACTGGTTGGATCACAAGCAAATTCAAGGCCGGCATCACTGGCCGCTTCCATGGCACGGCGCGTCACCACGCCGGCACCGCATTCTATGGTCGCGACTTGTCTAGCCACACCCGGTAAGGTGCGCATTTGCACGCCGCCGTGTTGGTCTAATTTTTCGGTATTGATCACCGCTGACATGGGCGTCAATGGAATGGCGCCACCGGTGTAGCCGGTACCACCGCCGCGCGGAATCACGGTTAACCCTAATTCTATGCAAGCGCGCACCAAGGCGGCGATTTCTTTTTCCGTGTCTGGGTTCAACACCACAAACGGGTATTCCACACGCCAGTCGGTGGCGTCGGTCACGTGCGACACGCGTGCCAAGCCATCAAACTGCACGTTGTCTTTACGGGTAATTTTGCTGAATTTGCTTAAGGCTTTTTTGCGCAAATCGTAGGTTTGGCGGAAGTCTTCGGCGAATTTAGCGATGGCTTTTTGCGCGGCTTGCACCATTTTTTGCACGCTGGCGTTAGCTTTGCCACCGGCATTGCGCTCTTCTATGGCAGCGATACGGTGCTTAAGCGCATCAATCAAGGCCTTGCGGCGCTTGGGGTTTTCCAGCAAATCGTCTTGCAAATACGGGTTGCGCGTCACCACCCACAAATCGCCCAAGACCTCAAACAGCATGCGCGCACTGCGTCCGGTTTTGCGCTGACTGCGTAAGTCGTTTAAGGTATCCCATATCTCTTCACCGAGAAAGCGTATGACGATTTCACGGTCAGAAAAAGACGTGTAGTTGTAGGGAATTTCACGTAAGCGTTGGTTTGCTTGCGGTTCGATTTGCTCAATATGGCTAGGTAGGGGTGCGTTCATTGGCTTTTAGATAAATAGCTCGGCTATTAAAAAATGCATTATAACATGTTGAATCACGGCAAATAAGCGTAAGCGTTACATGGGTATTGGCCATTTATCGGCTTAGCTTCTCCCTGCATAGACAGGCCACATTAAATAAAAATCCGTTAGACTAAGCATATGCCTGCTTATTTTAAAAAACTTAGCCTTGCCTTGATTGCTACCCTGCTTATTGGCTGGGGCGTCTGGCACACTTACCAAAACCAATCTGCTCCTGCCGTTCGCTTCACCACCTTAAGCGGTGAAAAAATTGCCATGACGGACTTAAAGGGCCACGTAGTACTGGTGCATTTTTGGTCCATCAACTGCCTAAGTTGCCTAAAAGAAATGCTGGCATTAATCGATTTTTACCAGCGCTACCATGGTCAAGGTTTTGAATTAATTGCGATTGCCATGGCCTACGACCCACCGGCTCAAGTGCTGCACTACGCTAGCCAAAAAAAACTGCCCTTCCCGGTTATGCACGATGGCTATGGCGAAATGAGTACCGCCTTTGGGCAAGTGAACGTCACACCCAGTCATTTCATCTACGGCAAGCAAGGCCAGCGTTTACAAAGTACAATAGGGCCATTGGATTTAAACGCCATGGCTAAACTGTTACGTATTGAATTGGCTAAGCCAGAATAAACAAGGAAGAGGAATTAACGATGTTATGGGTTAAAGCGTTGCACATCATTTTTGTCACCAGTTGGTTTGCCGGCTTATTTTACTTGCCCAGACTCTTGGTCAACCATGCCATGGTGCAAGACAGCGCCAGTTCAGACAGATTGAAAATGATGGAACAAAAGCTCTACCGTTTCATGTTGCCCTTGGCCATCTTGGCCCTGGGCTTCGGCCTGTGGTTATGGCTGGGTTACGGCATAGGCGGCCGTTGGATGCACCCAAAATTAAGCTTGGTGGTCGTGTTAATAGCCTACCACTGGTATTGCGGTAAATTAATCAATGACTTCAAGCACGACCGCAACACCCGCAGCCATGTTTGGTACCGCTGGTTTAACGAATTGCCAGTAATCGTCCTGACCTTGATCGTCATCTTGGTTGTGGTTAAACCGTTTTAATGCGCCGCCAGCCTTGAGCACCATGGACAACTTCAACACTGCCGAGCAATTAGCCAAGCTAGCGCAATTGGGTACAACGCCCGCTGATCGATTGCTCAGCCTGTTCGATGCCTTGCGCGACGCGTCAAGCGGCAACGATTTGGCCAAGTCCATTGCCGAAAACGCTTCCCTATTGGCATTTTGCACCAAGCAAGCCAATGCGCTTGGCGCTGGCCAACCAAGCATGTTGGCAGAGCATATCCTATTAATCGCCATCAATGCCCACATGCAAGCCGACCCGCAAACCCGATTGGATTGCCTAAAGCACGGCAAAAAAGCCGCCCTAGCGTTAATATTGGCTCAAACCCAAACTAAAACTAGCCGCCTTGCTTGGCTCTGGACTAGGCCTGCTCTCTATAGTCTCTCAGCCAGCTTCTTACTAATGGTGTCAGTTGGATTTGGTCTATTTATAAGCAAGACGCCAATGGCCCCCAATCAATTAACTGAAGTAAGCTTAACGGCTAAAGACGCCAGTCTGCTCTATGCAAAATACGAACAAATGCGCCAAGGCACATGCCAATACCCGGAAGCATTGCAAATTCCAGATCAAGACAAAGCGGTGTATTTAGAAAATGTGGTGGGCGGCAAACTGCCTACCAATTTGAAAGATTTAGCGATTGCCAATCGCTATTTAGAAAAAGTGCGCTGCAATTTCACCCCCATGCTGATGGCCAATTCCACTAGCTAAGGGCAAATAATCGTTGCAGGCTTTGTATACAGATTAGTATAATTCTTCCATGTCCACGCTACGCGATAAAATACTGGCCACCGCCACCAATCTATTCCAAACCCAAGGCATCAATTCCACTGGGGTAGATAACATCGTGGCTGAGGCGGGCACCACCAAAATGACTTTGTATAAATACTTTCGTAGCAAAGAGTTATTGATCCTAGAAGTGCTCACACAAAGCCAACAGCATTTTCAATCTTGGCTCAATAGCAAGCTCGACAGCCAAACCCAGCAACCGGCAGAAAAAATACAAAGGCTGTTTGATTGCATAGAAGAATGGGTTAGCTCGCCCGATTTTAATGGCATGGGCTTTATCAAAGCCGCCGCCGAATTTCCCAGTGAAGCCAACCCGGTCCACCAATTGTCCGCCGAGCAATCCAAGCAATTTAGACTGTACATACGCAGCCTGGCCGCGCAGGCCAACATTAAAGACGCCGACGGCCTCGCCCTGCAATTGTCTTTGCTGTTTGAAGGTGCCGTGCAAGCCGAACAAATGCAGCGCGGTTCAGGCGCCATGCAGTACGCCAAAAAAGCCGCCAAAATTCTCATCGACGGCAGCCTAGCCGAATAAGCTCGATCTTAGCGCTTGCTAGCTGGCCGCAAAAAATAAGATAATGGCCTTTTAACCTAAGCCCCACACCCCATGCACACCCTTATTTGCGGCTCACTAGCCTATGACACCATCATGGTGTTTCAAGATAAATTCAAAAACCACATCCTGCCCGACAAAATTCACGCCCTCAGTGTGGCGTTTTATGTGCCGGAAATGCGCCGCGAATTTGGTGGCACCGCTGGCAACATTGCTTACAACCTACAATTGCTAGATGGCAATCCGCTCATCATGGCGACCGTCGGCGACGATTTTGCCCCTTACCAAAATTGGCTGACGCAGCACAAATTAGCCAGCACACACATCAAAACCGTGGCCGGCACCTTCACCGCACAAGCCTTTATTACCACCGATACCGACGACAACCAAATCACCGCTTTTCACCCAGGCGCCATGGTGGCCTCGCATGAAAACAGCGTGAACGACGCCCAAAGCGTGACGCTCGCCATCATCGCACCGGACGGCCGTGACGGCATGTTCCAACACGCGCGCGAGTGCTTTGAAGCCGGCATCCCATTTTTATTCGACCCCGGCCAAGGCTTGCCTATGTTTAACGGCGAAGAATTGTTGCAGTTTATCGAGATGGCCGATTACTTAGCGGTTAACGATTACGAGTCGCAAATCATCCAAGATAAAACCGGCCTAAATTTGCAGCAACTGGCGGCTAAAGTTAAAGCCTTGGTGGTGACCTTGGGTGGCCAGGGTTCACAAATTTACGCGGATGGCGTATGCCATGAGATCCCTTGCATTAAAGCCATGAACATCGTCGACCCCACTGGGTGCGGTGACGCTTACCGCGCCGGCTTGCTGTACGGCATGGCCCGCGGCTGGGATTGGCCTACTTGCGGCCGCTTGGCTTCAACCATGGGCGCGATTAAAATTGAAAGTCGCGGCGGCCAAAACCACAAGCCCAGCCGCGCAGACATTGAAGCCATCTACACCCAAGCATTGGTTAACGAAACCAAATTGGACGAGGCTTAAATTAGATTTGAACCAGCCAGACTAACCAGTCAGGCCAACCACAGGAGACGCATCATGAACAAAACCAAATTCATAGGCATCACGCTATTAAGCATATTGTTAGGCGCCTGCGCCAGCTCCAACTCTGGTGGCGTTTACTCGCGTGAAGAAGCGCGCAAAGTGCAAACTGTGCGCATGGGCGTGGTAGAAAGCGTACGCTCAGTGAAATTAGAAGGCACCAAAACTCCCATAGGCGCAGCCGCAGGCGCCGCGGTGGGCGGCGTGGCCGGCAACAGCATAGGCAAGGGTGACGACAACATCATAGGCGCCGTCATAGGCGCCGTGGTGGGCGGCTTAGCCGGTGCTGCCATAGAAGAAGGCATCACCCGTAAGGACGCCTTTGAAATCACCGTTAAACTGGATAACGGCAGTTTAATTGCCATCGTTCAAGAAGCCGACGAACAATTTAAAGCCGGCGATAAAGTGCGTTTGATTGATAGTGGCGGCGCCACACGCGTTTCGCATTAAACCAAAAAGCCTAGCAATAGGCTGTCAATAAACCGTCACATTTCTGTCACGAGTTCTTAATCTATAAGCATTAAAGTCTCCCCAATTCAAAAGGAGACTTTAATGTTAGCCAAACAAAGAATACGCCCGCTAAGTCATAGCGAGAACGCTAAGCACATCGATTTAGCGGTGCCCAATCAACGCCGCCTAAGCATCAGCCTAGCGCGCACCCAAGTGGAAATAGAAGAAGCCCAACGCTTACGCTACAAAGTGTTTGCCGAGGAAATGGGCGCGCAACTATTGGGCACTGGCGGCTTAGACGTGGATGGCTTTGATCAATATTGCGACCACTTAATCGTGCGCGACAGCGACACCAATCAAGTCATCGGCACTTACCGTATTTTAAGCCCATCTGCAGCCAACGAAGCCGGCGGTTACTATTCAGCCGGGGAAT
>CALFXV010000119.1 GCA_937957775.1 uncultured Methylotenera sp.
TCAGCCCTTGCATTACTACTTTTAGCAGAGGTTCGCAGCGGGTCCAGCAACCACGACAAACCGTTGTGATCTATTTCTTGCATCAAAGCTAATAAACGACCTACCTCGCCTTTTGGAAAGCCCACTCGCGCATACCAATTTAAATAATGGCCAGGCAGATCGGCTATGTAGCGGCCTTGGTACTTACCGTAAGGCATGGCGGTATTCAATAATCGCAGCAGATCATCCTGGTGCATTTGGATTGCCATCTTCTGATTTTGTGAACTTGAAAGCGCATTATTCTTCCCTTATAAGGTTAATATTACTGTAAAATTTAATCATAAATGCACAGAGTTGAAGTGGTCGTGGTTCGATAATTGCATTTTTAAAAAACTAAAGCCTGTCTTTCACAGGCTTTTTTCTTGGCATGCGGCATATTCAATCACGGATATTTATTAAAAAGCCTTTTAAATCTAATGACAACTGTAAATAAAGTCGATGTGCTGTTAGTTGGCAGTGGCGTAATGAGCGCCACCTTAGCCAGTTTGTTGTCTGAATTAGATAATAAACTCAGCATGCTAATGGTAGAGCGTCTTCCTACTATCGCAGCGGAAAGTACGGATGCTAGGAATAATGCCGGAACCGGTCATGCTGGCTATTGCGAGTTAAATTACACGCCTGTTGCCAGCGATGGCAGCCTTGATATTAAACGTGCTTTATCCATTAACGCTGCATTTGAAACCAGCTTGCAGTTTTGGTCACACCTTGTAGAAAACGGCCAATTACCCGCACCGGCTAAATTCATCAACCCCACACCGCACCTCAGTTTTGTATGGGGTGAAGAGGACGTGAATTTTTTGCGTAAACGATATGATTTATTAAAAGCACACCACCTATTTAAAGACATGGAGTACAGCGAGGATCCGGCTATTTTAAGCAAATGGATGCCCTTGGTCATGCAAAACAGGGACCCTAAACAAAAGGTTGCAGCTACCAGAATACCGTACGGCAGCGACGTGGACTTCGGCAGCCTAACTCGTAGCTTTGTCGGCAACCTGACCAGCAAAGCAAACTTTAAGCTTACATTAAACAGCGAAGTGAGGCGTTTAAAACAACTGGAAAATGGACGCTGGCAACTTACCATAGTCAATCTCAAGACCAAGAAAACCCAACAGGTTGATGCAGGCTTTGTTTTCCTTGGTGCCGGTGGCGGCGCCCTAAAATTATTACAAAAATCCGGGGTGCCAGAAAGCCATGGTTACGGCGGCTTCCCCGTTAGTGGTCAGTGGTTGGTCTGCGATAAACCGGAAATCATAGCCCAACACAATTCAAAAGTTTATGGCAAAGCGGCACTTGGCGCGCCACCTATGTCTGTGCCGCATCTAGACATACGCATCATAGATGGCAAGCCGGCCTTATTATTTGGTCCATACGCCGGCTTTACCACTAAATTTTTAAACGATGGCTCCTATCTGGATTTAATTAAATCGGTTAAACCCAGCAACATTAAACCCATGCTTAATGTTGGTAAACAACACACCGATTTGACTCGCTACTTGATAGTGGAAGCAATGAAAACCCACACATCAAAAATTTCAGTGTTGCGGCAGTTTTATCCAGATGCGCTAAAGGCAGATTGGCGTTTGGAAAATGCCGGCAAGCGCGTGCAAATCATTAAAAAATGTGCTGAAAAAGGCGGCAAACTGGAGTTTGGCACTGAAATAGTTGCAGCCAAAGACGGTACGATTGCCGCCTTACTGGGCGCATCCCCGGGCGCTTCGGTTGCCGTGCAAGCCATGCTGGATGTGATAGAGCGTTGCTTTAAACTGCCATTGCAACAGGCAGACTGGCAAGAAAAAATTCGTCAGCTTATACCCAGTTACCAGCAATCATTGATAGACAACCCGAAGCTTCTTAATAGCGTTCGTCAACGTACGTTAAAAACGCTCAAATTGCAGGATTAGTCGCTATTTAGTTTGCACGCTACGCTGACGACGCGCTTCGTATAAACATATACCGCTAGCGACACTGACGTTTAAGCTCTCAACCGAGCCAAACATGGGTATGGTCACCAAGGCATCGCAGGTTTCAGCCGTTAACCGACGTATACCATCGCCTTCCGCTCCCAGCACTATGGCAAGAGGCACATCAAGGTTGCAATTAAGCAGGTTAGATGGCGCATCCATGGTTGTTCCAACCACAAACACCCCTGCTTCCTTTAATTCACGTATGGTTCTAGCTAGGTTGGTTACAGCAATAAAGGGAACGGTCTCAGCAGCCCCGCTGGCTACTTTTCGCACCGTGGCATTCAATCCTACTGCCCTATCCTTGGGCGCAATTACTGCATGCACACCCATAGCATCGGCCACGCGCAAACATGCGCCTAGATTGTGCGGGTCTTCTACGCCGTCTAATATAAGGAAGAATGGCGGCTCATTTAAATCGGACTCTAAAATATCGTGTATGTCTTTATATGGAATAGGCGTATCTACCACGCGGGCAATCACGCCTTGATGGCGGCCATTCATACCAGCCATGCCATCCAATCGACTGCGTTCCACCTCCATCACACGCACATTAAAAGACTCGGCCATCTTTAGCAGATCCTTCATACGCGCATCCACTCGATCTCTATCAATCAATATTTCTTGAACGCTGGCGCTGTGTTGGCGCAAGCGGCTCAGCACGGCATGAAAACCAAATAAAATACGGGCATCGCTCATCGTTTCACCTTCTCTATCATTCCTAAAATTTAATGCTCAAGCATCAGCGTTTGCTAGTTTTTTTATGGGCTTTTTTAGACTTAGTCGGTTTTGCTGGATTTTTAAATGCAGCATCGCCATTAGTCTTGCTTTTAGCAACAGCATGCCTAGGCTTTTGCTGTGCACGACTTGGCGGCAACGATAAGCCGCCATCACTGTCAGTTGCATCGCCAGCCAAGCCTTGATTTTTATTCACCAATGAGAAATCTATCTTGCTGGTTTCCAAATCCACGCGGGCCACTTTTATCGTTAACCTATCACCCAAACGGAAACGCACGCCGGTTCGTTCACCGGCCATTTCATGACGCGCTTTATCGTAATGGAAATAATCATTGCCGAGCTCAGTGACATGCAACAAGCCTTCAACGTACACCCCGTCTAAGGCGACAAATAGACCGAAGGCGGTAACGCCTGCTACGCTGCCTTCAAACACTACACCAATTTTATCTTGCATGTAGAAACACTTGAGCCAATTGGTCACATCACGCGTCGCATCGTCTGCTCGTCGCTCTGTCATTGAGCACTGCATGCCCAATTCACTCCAATCACCCGGCTTGTACTTATCGCCGTTCAAGACCGCTTTGATGGCCCGGTGTATTAATAGATCTGGGTAGCGCCGTATGGGAGAAGTAAAGTGCGCATAGGCTTCATAAGCTAAACCAAAATGCCCTAAATTGTCCGGGCTGTAGATGGCTTGCTGCATAGACCTGAGTAATACCGTTTGCAACAATTGCGCATCCGGTCTTGCTCTAATTTTATCCAACAACTTGCCATAATCTTTAGCATGCGGCTTATCACCACCGCCAACACCAAATCCAAACTCCGCCATAAAGGTGCGCAATAGTTCTAATTTTTCCGGGGTGGGCCCCTCGTGCACTCGATACAATGCTGGGTGTTCATTGGCCTGCAAAAATTCAGCGGCGCAAACGTTGGCTGCCAACATGCACTCTTCTATTAATTTGTGTGCTTCGTTTCTATGACTGGGCAAGATGCTGTCAATTTTGCCATTATCGTTAAACACCATAATGGTTTCAGAAGTTTCAAATTCTATGGCGCCGCGCTTTTCACGTTGCGCCAACATCAATTTATAAACGCTTTGCAAATGCGTCAAATGCGGCACCAGCCAGGCATAATCCTGAGCCAACTGCGCATCTGGGTGTTGCAAAATTTCATGCACTTGCGTGTAAGTCATGCGTGCTTTTGAGCGCATCACCGATGGATAAAATTTATACTGCTTAACCACCCCTAAGCCATCGACCTGCATGTCACAAATCATACATAGTCGCTCAACGTCAGGGTTTAACGAACACAAGCCGTTTGATAAGGCTTCGGGCAACATAGGAATGACACGGCGTGGAAAATACACCGAATTACCACGATCAATCGCACCTTTATCCAAGGCGTCCTTAGGCTGAACATAAAAACTCACGTCCGCAATGGCCACCACCAAACGCCAACCCTTACCTTGCGGTTCGGCAAATACTGCATCATCAAAATCCCTGGCTGTTTCACCGTCTATAGTGATTAATGGCAAGGCGCGGCAATCGATGCGATTTTGGTAATCTTTGGCTTGCACTTGCTTAGGATAAGATTCGGCCAAGGCAATTGCCTCAGCACTAAATTCGTGGGGCAAATTATGCTTACGTAAAGCAATCTCTATTTCCATGCCACTGTCGGCATAATTGCCCAAAATTTCGACCACTTTACCCATGGGCTGTGCATTGGCCGAAGGTTGTTCAGTTAACTCGACCATGACCACTTGGCCGGCCTTGGCATTCATATCCAAATGGTAAGGGATCAATATGTCCAGATTGATGCGTTTGTCTTCAGCCGCGACTATGGTGACACCGGTCGTATGAATCACCCTGCCTACCAAGCGTTGCGTTCGACGCTCTAACACCTCAACCAATTTCCCTTCTGGCCGACCCCTTCTGTCCAAGCCACTCATTCTAACCATTGCCCTGTCGCCATGCATAAGCTGGGCCATTTCTTTAGGGCTTAAAAACAAATCCTCGCCATTGCATTTGCTTTTATCATCGGGAATTAAGAAACCAAATCCATCTGGGTGGCCTTGCACTACCCCAGAAATCAAATCCAGTTTATCGGCAACGCACAACGCGCCTTTTCTATTTTTAATGATTTGGCCTTCACGCTCCATGGCATTTAAGCGCCGATTGAAAATTTCGCGCTCGTCGTCTTCGATAGCAAGCAGCACGTATAGTTGCTCAATGCTTAATGGCGCTCCTTGATCCGCCATTAAGCTGAGTATCATCTCGCGACTTGGCAATGGCGTCTCATAGCGACTGGCCTCTCTAGCCGCATGAGGGTCTTTTGGTCTTTTGCTGACTTGCATTTTTTTTGTCATTGACAAAGCTTACCTTTAATATAAAATCCGACGCCGTTATCAACCCATGTGGTTTTATTTTCAGCTAAATAGGCTATTTTAATGCGGCTTTTTATTAGCACCACAACCCCTGCTTAATGCCCATTCTACCTCAATCAACGAGACACTCATGCCAGAAAACACGCAATTTGACTTAAGTTCAGAGTACATAGAATTATGCAATCTATTAAAATTGGTAGGCCTGGCTGATAGCGGTGGCCGCGGCAAGACTATGGTAGCAGAGGGATTGGTCAAGGTAGACGGTTTAGTTGAGCACAGAAAAACCGCCAAAATTCGCACCGGTCAGATAGTTTCAGTGGGCACTTACAACATTAGAGTTAATTAATACGGCCGGTCGATTGCAATCTATCGATAAGAATAAGGGCTAAATTGCTTAGCCACCCGGCAGTGAAACTTAATAGGTACGCTTTCTTGGTGTGTAGGTAGCACCGCCTGACTCAATGTGCCTAAAGGTGATGCGACCATTGTTAATGTCGTACGGGGACAATTCCAATGTGACTTTATCGCCAGCCAAAATACGAATGTGATTTTTCTTCATCTTGCCACCAGTGTAGGCGATCAACTTGTGACCGTTATCCAAGGTCACGCGGTAACGTGAATCCGGTAAGATCTCCATCACCACCCCATTCATTTCAATCAATTCTTCTTTAGCCAATACCCTGTCTCCATATTTAAGTGCAAGCTTGTTTTTGAACGCTTTGTTATAAGCACTTTAATTAGCAGGCTCGCAGTGTTGAGAATAAAGTTTATCAACACCATGTATCGCGCGCATTATAGTCTCGCCCTCTCTGTTTGGCAATAAATCAACTTAACTAAATGATTTATAAAGGCCTAAATCTAACTTAGGCTTCATTCATGTGAGTCTTTGTAAAATAATGCTTGACAGGATTACCGATTCCCCGTAAAAAGCAATTTAGGCGTTTGGTTGTTTAATTTGGTTACGTTCTCAAGACTAATTATTTGTTAATAACCCATTCATTTAGGGTGCCTCCCTTTATTTAAAGTATGGAATAAGATATGGCTACAGGTTTAGTTAAATGGTTTAATGATTCAAAAGGTTTTGGTTTCATTACTCCTGATGCAGGCGGCGACGATTTATTCGCGCATTTCTCAGCAATCGTTGATAGCGGTTACAAAAGCTTAAAAGAAAATGATCGCGTAAGCTTTGATGTAACAGACGGACCAAAAGGTAAACAAGCTTCTAACATTCAGAAAGTTTAGTACCCAAGAATCCAAAAAAATGGCCCTTAACTGGGTCATTTTTTTGCCTGAAATTTATACAACAGGTTATTGGGCAGCCACAATTCATGAGTATTACTGACGTAACCGGCTACCTAGCCGCTTTTTTAACGACCTTTGCCTTTGTGCCGCAAGCGCACCATTCTTGGAAAACCCGGGATTTATCTGGCGTGTCTTTGCCCATGTACAGCCTATTTAGTCTAGGCGTATTAGCCTGGTTGATTTATGGCATCCTGATACATAGCTGGCCCATCATAGCAGCCAATAGCCTCACCCTAATGCTGGCTTGCATAGTGCTTTATTTAAAAATCACTCAAAGCCCAAACTAAGCACAAGCGCCTTATTTACCCAAGGCATACACCGCAATATTATCTCCGGCGGTATAGCCAAAAATAGCATTGCCACCAGCGACCACGGCTACGTATTGCACCCCGTCAATCTGGTAGGTGATGGCAGGCGCATTTACCCCAGCATCAAGCTTACTCTGCCATAAGACTTCACCAGTTCGGCTATCGTAGGCATTAAAATGACCATCGCCCTCACCCATAAACAGCAACCCGGATTGCGTGGCCAGCAAGCCACCCATTAATGGTTGCGCCGTTTTGACTTGCCACAGCATTTTACCGCTAGATAAATTAATCGCCGACAATATGCCCCACCTAGCATCTTTGGTAGGTTCAGAGGAGGCGTAGCGTATTGCTGGGACCCCATTTTTTGCAGGCTCCTCAACCAGTGTGTATTTAATTGGGGCATGTATGCCCGCTACGAATGCAATTTGATTGGGTTCGTCAAGGGCGCTTGGGCTCCAATTAGAGCCGCCTAAAATACCAGGATAGAGCACGGTACCCTCTTTGCTGGCTTTAGCAAATAAATTCTTTTGCGGCACAAATGCATCCGACTTCATCAGTAACTTGCCCGTAGCCCTATCATTAACGAAGTACCAACCGGTTTTGCTTGCTTGGCCCACGGCAGGAATGCTCTGTCCATTACTCATATAATTAAACAACACTGGCGGGCTGGCTAAATCGTAACCCCATAGGTCATGCGGCACTTGTTGGTAATGCCATTTTAATTTTCCGGTTTCCGTGTCTAGGGCCACCAATGAAACGGTGTACAAATTATCGCCGGGACGGGAAATGTCATTCATTTGCGGTGACGGGTTGCCCGTACCGAAAAATAGCGTGTGCGTTTTAAGGTCTATGGCTGGCGTGCTCCAAGCTGAGCCACCACCGTAACGCCAGGACTCTTTATTATTTTTTAAATTGGCTCTCTCTGCTATCACGTCTCGGTTTAATGAAATGCCATCAGAGGTGGTTTCAACAAACTCGCCTTCCCAACCCTGGCTTGGGATGGTGTCAAATTGCCAAATTCGCTTGCCGTTATTAATGTCATACGCGGCTAAAAAACCCGGCCGACCATAACGTCCGTCCACCCCCACGACAGCCCCAAGCGGTGCCGATTGCGTTGGCGCATCCAAGTGCAATCCGTAGCCTACGCCGGTTATGCCAACGATAACCTTGCCATTAAATACCACCGGCGCCATGGCTATGCCCACGCCAGTTGCACCGTATGCATTTTTCCCGCTTTTAGCATCAGCCTTGCTCAATGACTCGGTATTTTCCGTTAAGGCCGTGTCGTCCGCCACGTCCACGTCCCAAATTTTCAGGCCGGTTTTTGCATCCAAGGCAATCAAGCGGGCATCCACCGTTCCTATAAAAACTTTACCGTCACTTAGCGCCACCCCTCTATTTGCCGGGCCACAGCACATTTTCCAATTTGCCCTGCGCACGTGTTCATAGCGCCACAATTGCTTACCGGTTTTGGCATCAAGCGCCAACACATGGTTATAAGGCAAGGCAACATACATCACCCCAGCTTTGACTATAGGCGTAGCTTGAAAACTAGCTAGAACGCCGCTTTTAACTTGCCAAGCTAATTTAAGGCGATTGACATTTTGTGGGTTAATTTGCGTTAACGCAGACAAGCGCTGGTTGCTGTAATCACCGCCAAAACTAGGCCAATCTTGAGTTGGGCTAAGCGCATGATTAGGTGGTGTCAGCTTGGCGCAAGCAAGCAAGGCCAGACTAATGAGCATGATGCCCCATTTTCTGTTACCTTTAAAAATGTAAGCTATATTCATATGACCAACTCTGTAAAGTAAGAATGCAAGACATCAAAGTATACAGATTTGTATATCTCTAACAAGCGATAATTGGCCAGCTTATGGCATAAAATCTGCTGCTAAAGGAACCCACAATGAACGACCGCATTGAACGCTTGTTGAAACAAATAACGGCCTTAGAGGACGACTTGCGCGTGGCCTTAAGTGAACAACCGTCTAGCGTATTTTTTCAAATAAAAGGCAAACGCATAGAGTTTGAGCATTCCATTAAGCAAGCGCACAAGCGGCTAAAAAGAAATTTTTTTCATTGGCTGATTGCCGATCGCCCGCAGAACTTAATCACCGGCCCTATTATTTATTCCATGATCCTGCCTTTGCTGCTAACCGATTTATTCGTCAGCTTTTACCAACTCACTTGTTTTCCCATATACGGCATCAAAAAAGTACGGCGGGCAGACTACATCGTCTTTGATAGGCAGCATTTAAGTTACCTCAATTTTATAGAGAAGTTTCATTGCACTTACTGCGCTTACGGCAGCGGCATGATCTCCTATGTTAGCGAAATCATTGCCCGCACCGAACAGTATTTCTGCCCTATCAAACATGCGCGAAAATTACTGGGGACGCATCAGCGCTATGCCCGTTTTTTAGATTACGGTGCAGCAGAGCACTACCAGGAAAAACTGGAGACTTACCGTCGCGCCTTGTCCAAAGCAGATTAACATTTAGCGGTATTTTTAGCTCAAGCGCTGCGCCTGACAACCCCTTATTTGGCTGCGCATGCTATGCTGTCAGGCCTTTTTATAAGAGCCTTTATCATGAGCGCAAGCGAAACCTTCATCCCTAGTAAAGATGCGTCATTGGAATCATCCATACGCACCCTGCAAAGCAAATTAGTCGCATTAGGCATACACGTTGAAGAAAAATCTTGGCTCAATGAAATAGAGGGAATATGGTCAGTGCACGTCATAGACAAAGACTGCACAAGGCTATTTACTAACGGCAAAGGCGCAACACAATTGGCCGCTAGAGCCAGCGCCTTGGGTGAGTATTTTGAACGCTTAAGCACCAATTACTTTTGGACGCATTTTTATTTAGGCACGGACATCGCCAACGGAGATTTTGTCCACTATCCCAATGAACAATGGCTTAAACCCAATGGCGAAACTTGGCCGAAAGCCCTGCTGACCCCTGAGTTACAAAAATTCTACAACCCGGAGGGCGGCGCCCTTGCATCGCAATTAATTGATCTGAACTCTGGCAATGCTGAACGTGGCATATGCGCCATTCCATACCAACGCTTAAAGGATGGTCTAAGCGTTTTATTTCCAGTTAATCTAATAGGCAATTTATACGTCAGCAACGGCATGAGTGCCGGCAACACCTTGATGGAAGCGCGCACGCAAGCATTAGCGGAAATTTTTGAGCGCGACATCAAATTCCGTATCATACGCGAAGGCCTGTGCTTGCCTGATGTGCCGCAAGACGTCATCAACCGCTACCCGCGCATTGCTGCTGGCATCAAAGGCTTGCGCGATGCCGGTTACGGCATATTAGTCAAAGACGCCTCATTGGGCGGTCAATACCCAGTGATGAATGTCACCTTGCTGCACCCAGAAGACCAAGGCTGCTTCGCTAGCTTTGGAGCCCACCCTCGCTTTGAGGTGGCATTGGAGCGTGCTTTAACCGAGTTGCTGCAGGGTCGCGCCATCAACAATCTAAAAGGCTTTGTTTCACCTGGCTTTGACATGGAAGAAATTGCCGACTCGCAAAATCTAGAAATCCATTTTGTCGACTCCAGCGGCGTCATCAGCTGGGAATTTTTGCGTAGCACGCCAGACTTCGAATTCGTCGATTGGAACTTCGGCACCACCACCGAAGAAGATTACCACTGGTGCGTTGACACCATACATGGCAGCGGCCATGACATTTACATAGCCGACTTCACCCACCTAGGCGTTTACGCATGC
>CALFXV010000120.1 GCA_937957775.1 uncultured Methylotenera sp.
GATATTCAAAAAGCCACCGATAAAGCCGTGGCCGAGGTGGATAAAATGCTGCAGGTCAAAGAAGCCGAATTGATGGCTGTTTGATCATTTCGATCGAAACTTGCAAGCTATATAAACCACACAACGATTGGAGTTTTCGTGGCTTTTTTCTCTAGCGCGACCAAAAGCATCCCCATAAGCACAGACATGCCACAACACATTGCCGTCATCATGGACGGCAATGGGCGTTGGGCACGTGAACGCTTTTTACCAAGGGTGGCGGGTCATAAGCGTGGTATGGATGCCGTGCTTGAATTGGTTAAAGCCTGTGTTGATCATAACATTGCATACTTAACCTTGTTCGCGTTTAGCAGTGAGAATTGGCGCAGACCAGCCGATGAAGTATCGTTCTTGATGAGCATGTTTATACAAGGGCTAAAGCGAGAAGTGGCCAAACTACACGAAAACAACATTAAATTGGTTTTAATTGGTGATCGCACGCGTTTTAATGCTGAACTAATAGAGCAAATTGAATTATCCGAACGCCTAACCGCCAATAACACCGGTTTGACCTTAAGCATCGCGGCAAATTACGGTGGGCGCTGGGATATATTGCAGGCGGTGAATAAGATGCATAGCACCATGCCAACACACATTGGCGAGTACGACGAGGAGCACCTGGCTTCGCATCTTGCCATGCATTACGCTCCCGAGCCCGATTTGTTCATACGAACCGGCGGTGAAAAACGCATCAGTAATTTTATGCTCTGGCAGTTGGCTTACACCGAGCTCTACTTTACCGATACCTTATGGCCAGATTTTGATGAATCTGCTTTTAATTTAGCCCTTGCATCCTACCAAAACCGTGAACGCCGCTTCGGCCGAACGAGCGAGCAGGTAAGCGATGCGGATAGCAACAACTAAGGCTTGTTCATGCTTAAAACCCGCATTCTTACTGCCCTTGTACTTGGATTATTTTTTTCCCTCGCCTTGTTTAAGGCTTCTGATTTAATCTGGGCTTTGCTTACGCTATCCGCTACGTTAATCGCGGTTTGGGAGTGGTCCAATTTAATTCAGCTAAACAAGCGGCAGACCTGGCTAAATTTAGCCTGCACGGCCAGCGTGGCTTCCATGATACTGTTCTCGGCGTTGCTGCCGGCAGCCTATTACATCGATGTCTTGGCTGTTGTAGCGTTGTGCTTGGCCACGCTCTTTTGGTTGTTTATTGCACCCGCTTGGTTGCTAACTAGGAAAGAGATTCATAACCGCTTGCTGCTGGCCATACTCGGTTTTTGCTTACTGTTATCCGTTTGGCTGGCTTTAATCGGCTTGCAAAAAATCAGTCCATGGTTGTTGTTGGCGATCATGGCTACAGTATGGCTTGCGGACAGCGCGGCCTATTTTTCTGGCAAGCAATTTGGCCGGCATAAATTAGCAGTTGAAATCAGCCCAGGAAAAACATGGGAGGGCGTCGCAGGCGCGCTATTGGCCGTCACATTGTATGGCTTGGTACTTTGTTATTACTGGCACATCAGTCGTTGGCTGATGGTCGCATTATGGTTCTTGGTCGTATTAAGCGTGATGGGGGATTTGTTTGAATCCCTACTAAAACGCCATGCTAATGTTAAAGACAGCAGTCAATTGTTGCCTGGCCACGGCGGTGTACTGGATAGGATAGATGGATTGATGCCCACCCTGCCAGTGGCCTTGTTCTATGTATACTTCCCATTGTTTGCTGATTTGCAACTTCATGTCCGATAAGCTAACCATGCAAGCCATGCAGCAAGTGACCATATTGGGTGCGACCGGCACCATAGGCATGCAAACTTTAGACGTTATTTCCCAGCATCCCCAGCGTTTTGCTGTGTTTGCCTTGAGCGCCAATAACAACGTGTCTGGCTTGTTGGCCTTGTGTGTGCAATACCAGCCGCAATTTGCCGTTATGTTGCAAGCGGAGGCAGCTGCAAAGTTAAGCCAAGAACTCAAAGTCATAAGCTCCAAAACAACGGTATTGCATGGCGAGCAAGCGCTTAGCGAGGTGGTGGCGCACGACGACGTGGACATCGTCATGGCAGCCATAGTCGGTGCGGCAGGCCTGCATCCAGCCATGGCTGCGGCAAAAGCTGGTAAGCGCATTCTTTTAGCCAACAAAGAAACATTGGTCATGGCAGGTAAGCTATTCATGGAGGCCGTGCAAGAGGGCGGCGCCACGCTGTTGCCCATAGACAGTGAGCACAATGCAATTTTTCAAGCCATGCCGCCACATAAGGTCAGCGATTTAACGCGCATGGGGGTTAAAAAAATACTCCTAACTGCATCGGGCGGTCCTTTTAGAAATGCCAGCTTAGAAAAACTGCAGTCGGTTAACCGTGCCGATGCCCTCAATCATCCCAATTGGGTGATGGGGCCTAAAATCACCATCGACTCCGCCACCTTAATGAACAAAGGTCTGGAGGTGATAGAAGCGCACTGGCTTTTTAATGCCAGCGCAGAGCAAATTGAAGTGGTGGTGCACCCGCAAAGCGTCATACACTCTATGGTGGAGTACGTAGATGGCAGCATACTGGCGCAATTAGGCAATCCGGACATGCGCACTCCCATTGCATACGGTTTAGCCTACCCAGAAAGGTTGGCTAGTGGTGTAGCAAGCTTGGACATACTGGCCACGGCGCGTTTGGATTTTTGCGCACCGGACACAGTCCGTTTCCCCTGCTTGCAATATGCATACGATGTGCTCAGAGCTGGAGGAACGGCATCCGCCATATTAAATGCCGCAAACGAAATCGCCGTGGAGGCATTTTTAGCAGAAAAAATCAGCTTCATGGCCATTCCTAACACCATAGAACAGGTTTTGTCCTTATCGCATTTTTCCGCCGTTGAATCCATAGAGCAATTGGTCTCGGTTGACGCTCAAGCTAGGCTTGCCACCACTAAAATTATTCAGGCGCTATGCTAGCCCCTTTAGCTTTTATTTTAGCTATAGCCATATTGGTGACGGTGCACGAATACGGCCATTTTCAGGTGGCAAGATGGTGTGGTGTGCGGGTACTAAAGTTTTCCATAGGCTTTGGTAAACCCTTGTGGGTGAAGAAATTCGGTAAGGATAAAACCGAGTTTATCGTAGCGGCCATCCCCTTAGGTGGCTATGTCAAAATGCTGGATGAGCGCGAGATCAATCAAGAGGGTGTTGCACGAGTCAACTATTCTGACGCTGAGTTGAATCGGGCTTTTAATCGTCAGCCTGTGTTCAAACGCATGGCCATCGTTTTGGCCGGGCCTTTAGCTAACCTGCTGTTGGCCATCCTGCTATATAGCATGCTTTTCATGATGGGCGTGGTCGGCTTAAAGCCCACCTTAGCTGACGTTGTGCCGCAGAGCCCTGCCGCGTTGGCCGGCTTTGAAATTGGCGAAACCGTGCAATCGGTTAACGGCAGGGCCGTTGCAAGCTGGCAGGATTTTCATTGGCTACTACTTAAATCCTCACTTAATCACGAAAGTGTCGAAGTCCGCGGCCTAAGCAAGCAGCAAGTAGAAAAAAGCCACCCTTTAAATCTAAGCGCCTTGCGCAAGGCGCAGGCCAATAACTATGCTTTTGCTAGCCTAGGCTTCACGCCTCAGCAAGTGATGATGCCGGCCAGAATAGGCGAAGTGGTGAGTGGCAGCCCGGCTAACAATGCAGGCTTGCAAATTGACGATTTAATAGTCGCTGTGGATAAGCAATCGATAGCCACATGGCAGGATTTTGTTGGCTACGTCAGGTTGCATGCAGGGCAGGAATTGGCTGTGCAAATTTTACGTGGCGAATCGGTATTAACCATTCGCATTAAGCCTGCGGTTCAAATGGAGCAGGGCGTGGCCGTGGGTCACATAGGGGCGGCGGTAAAGATGCAAGCCAGCGGATTGATTTTGCAGCAATATAGCTTGCCAAAGGCAATCATAAAGGCCGTCGAAAAGACTTGGGATACGGCTGTATTTAGTCTGCAAATGCTTGTTAAGATGCTTATAGGCCAGGCCTCGTGGCAAGGCGTAAGTGGGCCCGTCACCATCGCCAGTTACGCAGGTCAAAGTGCGAACATGGGCATAAAGGTTTTTATAGGCTTTTTGGCCTTAATTAGCATCAGCATAGGTGTATTAAATCTATTGCCTATACCAGTTTTAGATGGCGGTCATTTGATGTACTATATGGTAGAAATTTTAACTGGCAAAGCCGTACCTGAGTCCGTCATGGCCGTAGGGCAAAAAATTGGTCTGACCTTGTTGGGTTTGATGATGATCATTGCTTTTTATAACGACGTAACTAGATTAATAACAGGCTGATGCATGGCATTAAAAAAAGTAAGCACCATTAAAAAAATAAAATCAGGACGCCACTGCTTGCAGCTCAAATCCATCGTGTTATTACTCACTGGCTTGTATGCCAATGCTGTTATGGCCATGGCGCCATTCGTCATTAAAGATATCCGTGTGGAAGGCATACAGCGTACCGAAGCCGGTACCGTGTTTACTAATTTACCGGTCAAAGTCGGCGACAACATGACTGATGATTTGGCCTCCCAGGCAATTAAAGCCTTATACGGTACCGGCTTTTTTAAAGACGTGCGCATAGAAGCCGAAGGCGATGTGCTGGTGGTGACCGTTCAAGAGCGTTCGTCGATTGCGCAGATTGATTTCAGCGGTAACAAATCCTTTCCTACCGACAAGATGAAAGAAGGCCTAAAGCAAATTGGGATTGCAGACGGTCAGATTTTTGATAAGTCGCAATTAGACCGCGCCGAACAAGAAATTAAACGACAATACCTATCGCAAGGTAAATACGGTGCCAGCGTTAAAGCCGTGGTCTCACCACTGGAGCGCAATCGTGTTGCCGTCCGCTTTGATATCGAAGAGGGCGCCGTTTCCAAGATACGCAGCATCAATATCGTTGGCAATCAAGCCTTCTCTATGGACGATTTGCGTGCGGAGTTTTTGCTCACCACGCCTAATTGGATGAGTTGGTGGAATAAAGACGATCAGTATTCCAAGCAAAAATTAAACGCTGACCTTGAAACGCTGCGTTCTTTCTACATGAATCAAGGTTACCTGGAATTTAACATCGACTCCACGCAAGTCTCCATTACCCCAGACAAAAAAGACATCTACATCACCGTCAATATCACGGAAGGTGAAAAATACAGCATATCAGAGGTGAAGTTGGCGGGCGAAAGCATCGTGCCGGACAGCGAATTGCAGGCATTAATCGCCGTTAAAAAAGGCGATACCTTTAGCCGCAGCAACATCACGCAGTCTAGTAAAGCTATCAGTGACCGCTTGAGTAATGAGGGCTATGCGTTTGCAAACGTCAACCCAGTGCCCGAGGTTAATAAGGAGGCTCATACCGCTGCTTTTACTTTTTACATAGACCCAGGAAAACGCGTTTATGTAAGGCGCATCAACATAGTTGGTAATACCCGCACACGCGATGAGGTGGTGCGTCGTGAAGTTCGTCAATTGGAATCGGCTTGGTATGCCTCAACCAAAATCAATCGCTCTAAAGAGCGTCTGGTGCGTACCCAATATTTCTCAGACGTGAACGTAGAAACGCCGGCTGTTCCTGGTACGGCTGATCAAGTGGATCTTAATATTAGCGTGGTTGAGCAATCGACCGGCAGCGTACAATTTGGTGCGGGCTTGTCCAGTAATGAGGGCGTGGTGTTTGGTGTAACGGTTAACCAGAATAATTTTCTTGGCACCGGTAACCGCGTGAGTGCACAACTCAACACCGGTAAAATAAATACTACTTACGCCTTGTCCTACACCGACCCCTACTTCACGCCGGATGGCGTCAGTCGTGGCTTTGATGTGTATAGACGCGATGTCAATTCTGGAAACGGCGTTGCCAACAACATAGGTACGTTTAAGACCTCATCATATGGCGGAGGCGTTCGCTTTGGTATCCCATTGAACGAAAGGGATGGCGTGAGTTTTGGGCTGGCATTAGATTTAACAGACATAACGCTCTATGAGCAAAGTCCGATTCAATACCAAGAGTTTTGTGGTAATACATCGGGCCCATGGCCGCAGAGTTGTACCAGTAACTCAGTGGCATTGAGCGCGGGTTGGGCACACGACAGTCGTGACAGCATTATGTACACAAACAATGGCGTGTATCAGCGCTTAAGTGCAGAAGTGACCATGCCGGTGCTGGATTTGCAATACTACAAAATTAACTACAAGCACTCTTATTACAAGGAAGTGGTAAAAGACCTCACGCTGCTATTAAATGGCGAGCTTGGTTATGCCAACAATTATGGCAACAAACCCTACCCATTCTTCAAGAACTTTTTTATGGGCGGGGTGAATTCGGTTAGAGGTTACGCCATTGGTGCTATGGGTCCAAGGGACGCAAGCAATACATTTTACATAGGCGGCACCCAAAGTGCTCTTGGCAGCATGGAATTGTTTTACCCTATTCCAGGCATTAAAGATTCCAAGCAATTTAGACTTAGTACTTTTGTTGACTCTGGCTACGTTTGGGGATCCAATCAAACACCGGATCCAAATGATTTACGCTACTCGGCTGGGGTGGGGGTGAGCTGGTTTTCACCGTTCGGCCCGCTAAAATTGATCTACGCCAAACCCTTGAATGCAAACGCCTCTGACATTACTGAAACCATACAATTTCAGCTGGGCCAACAATTTTAAACTTTGTTAAACTTGTTGTTTTGTCATAAATAACCATTGCGCTTATGGCATAATAAAGAGAATAACAGTTCGTATTAGGAGATTGAATTGAACTACCCATTGCAAAAATTTCTTGTTGCCAGCTTCATGGCCTTTGCCTTCACTGCCCAAGCTGCCGAATTGAAAGTTGGTTACGTACAAGTCGATAAAATACTTCAAGAAGCCCCTCAAACGGCCGAAAGTGGAAAAAAATTAGAGCGCGAATTCAGCCCTCGATCTCAAGAGCTGGATAAAATGGCCAAACAAATAAAAGAGCTGGAAACGGCATTGGATAAAGATGGCTTAACCATCACGGAAGCTGAACGCAGAAACAAAGAGCGCGATGTGCAAAACATCAAGGTTGAATTTCAACGTAAACAACGTGAATTACGCGAAGACATTAATTTGCGTAAAAACGAAGAGCTAGGCAGCCTTCAAGATCGCATCAATAAGGCCGTGCAAGGCGTGGCTAAAGCTGAAAATTACGATTTAGTTATGTACAGCGGCGTTGCTTACGCGGCTGATAAAATCGACATCACTGATAAAGTGTTAAAAGCACTAGGCAAAAAATAAATCAGTCCTAAGCGCTATTGGGCGAGCTTAACACTTAGGCGTGCCAGCATGACTAAATCGTACACTCTGGCTGTGATAGCAAAGACCTTAGGCGGTACTGTAATAGGCGATGCGGAAGTTAGAGTAAGCAAAGTGGCCTCATTGAGCCATGCAGTGTGTGGCGATATCGGCTTTCTTAATGAGGTCAGATACCAACGCCAATTAGCCACATGCCGTGCCAGTGCGATTGTCTTACGTCCTGTCGATGTGCATTTAACTGATTTACCGCGATTGGTAGTGCCTGAGCCCTATGCGTACTATGCCAAATTAGCCGCCATGTTAAGTCCGCTAACAATTAAAACTCCTAGTATTGCAGCTAGCGCGGTGATTCATGCCAGCGCCATCATACCCTCCACATGCAGCGTAGGTGCCCTGGCGGTAATAGGTGCGGACGTCGTGTTAGATGAATACGTAACAATCGGCAGCGGTTGCATCATCGAAAATGGCGCCAGCATAGGGGCGCACAGCCAATTGAAATCCAATGTCACTATAGGGCAAAACTGCAGCATGGGCCAGCATTGCCATATTTATGCGGGTGCAGTCCTGGGTTCAGATGGCTTTGGCTACGCCCATGAATCGAATGCATGGCTGAAGATTCCTCAGTTAGGCCGTGTTCGGCTAGGCAACCATGTTGATGTTGGGGCCAATACCACCATAGACCGCGGCGCTTTGGACGATACCGTGATTGAAGACGGCGTCAAATTAGATAATTTAATTCAAGTTGGTCACAATTGCCGGATAGGTGCACACACGGCTATCGCTGCATGCGTGGCCATTGCTGGCAGCACAAACATTGGCAAGCATTGCAAGATAGGCGGGGCAGCAATGATCTTAGGCCATCTGGAAATTGTCGATGGCGTGACCGTTAGCCCCGGTAGCATGATTACACGCTCATTGCTAAAACAAGACACCTACACTGCCATCATGCCCTTCCAATCGCACCAAGACTGGCTAAATAACGCAGCGCAAATACGGCATTTAGACAAGTTGGCAAAAAAAATTAAAAATCTCGAAAAACAGCTGGCTCTGTTAAAATCGAGATAATGAAAACGAGATTGCATCCTAATTAAATTAGCGAACATCATTTACAGTAAGCCGAGATAAAAATGACCAACACCACGACATCTACCAGCATGGACATCCATGAAATATTGGATCACTTGCCACATCGCTACCCATTCATACTAATAGACCGCGTCATTTCTATGGAATTAGGCAATGAAATCGTGGCGTTAAAAAACGTAACAATCAACGAGCCATTTTTCCCTGGGCATTTTCCCTACCATCCGGTTATGCCTGGCGTTTTAATTGTAGAGGCCATGGCCCAAGCCGCAGCAATCTTATCTTTCAAAACCATGGGCGTAAAACCCAGTGATGACTCAGTCTATTACTTTGCAGGCATAGACAGCGCACGATTTAAACGCCCGGTGTCACCTGGCGACCAAATCGTCTTTAACGTTAAGATAGATCGAATTTTAAAAGGCATATGGAAATACTCTGGCGTAGCCAGCGTTGATGGGCACGTCGTGGCTGAAGCCCAGATGATGTGCATACTTAAAGCGATAGACAAAAAAGAGTAGTCCGGATGCTAGCGGCAAAAATTCATGCCACGGCCATCATCCATCCAACTGCAGAGCTCGATTCCAGTGTGGAGGTGGGGCCTTACTCCGTCATAGGGCCCAAGGTCCGCATCGCCGCTGATAGTGTTATCGCTAACCATGTCACTATTAATGGTGACACCAGCATAGGCGTAGGCAACCGTATTTATCAATACGCCTCATTGGGTGAGGCCCCGCAAGATAAAAAATACCAAGGCGAGCCGACCCGCTTAGTCATTGGCGATCACAATACCATACGTGAATTTTGTACAATTAATCGTGGAACGACGCAAGACCGTGGCGTCACTGAAATTGCAAACGACAATTGGATCATGGCTTATGTGCACATCGCTCACGACTGCCAAGTTGGCAATCACACGGTGTTTGCCAACAACACCTCCTTGGCCGGTCACGTGCAAGTTCATGATTACACCGTTCTTGGCGGCTTTACTTTAGTGCATCAGTTTTGCAAGATTGGCGCTCACGTCATTACGGCTGTGGGGTCAGTGGTTTTTAAAGACATTCCTCCCTACGTGGCAGCAGCCGGTTACGATGCTAAGCCGCATGGCATTAACGCGGAAGGCCTTAAGCGCAGGGGTTTCTCTGCAGACAGCCTGTTGCAGATTAAACGCGCCTACAAAACGCTATACCGCAAAGGCCTTAGTTTAGCTGAGGCAAAACTCCAAATTAGTAACATGACTGGGGATGACGTCCTTTTGCTGACGGATTTCCTTAACGCCTCCACGCGCGGCATTATCAGGTAAGCTCATGCTCAGAATAGGCATAGTGGCTGGTGAAGCCTCTGGTGACATGCTGGGCGGTCTGCTCATGCAAGCCTTAAAGAACAAACGCAGTGACATTGAGTTTGTTGGCATAGCTGGCCCCAAAATGATGCGCGAGGGCGCGCAATCGCTATTTTCCATGGAGCGCTTGTCGGTTCGCGGTTATCTGGAAGTGATTAAGCATGCCTTCGGCTTGATGCGCATTAGGCGTCGATTGATTAAGCATTTTTTAAATCACCGCGTGGACCTATTCATAGGCATCGATGCGCCAGACTTTAATTTCCACATAGAAAAAAAATTAAAAAAACAGGGCATTAAAACCATCCATTATGTCAGCCCATCCATATGGGCATGGCGCAAAAACCGATTAAATAAAATCAAACGTGCTGTATCGCATATATTGACCTTGTTTCCTTTCGAAGCCGCACTCTACCAAGAGGCAGGGGTCCCTGTTAGCTACGTCGGCCATCCCTTAGCTGACGCCTTGCCTATGCAGCCTGATACGGCTGCAGCACGATCCACCTTGCGACTCAAGCCTACGGACTTGGTGGTAGCCATGTTGCCAGGCAGTCGGCAGAGCGAAGTGCAACAACATGCTACCTTGTTTATTCAAACAGCAAAAAAACTCCATGCAGACTACCCGCATGCCGTATTTTTAGTGCCTTTTGTTACCCGAGAAAGTAAACAAATTTTCGAATTAGCTTTATTCCATGAGCACGAGCCGCTGCCTATACAGATCTTAT
>CALFXV010000121.1 GCA_937957775.1 uncultured Methylotenera sp.
TGACATATCACCTAACTAAATTATCAAAACGGTATTGTGTAACATTATTTTTAAGGCAGTTGCCAGCGCTTTTGCGCATCGTGGTCACTGTCCTTGTCGTCCAACCAGCGTTCGCCGCTTGCGGTCAGTTCTTTCTTCCAAAACGGCGCTTGCGTTTTCAAGTAATCCATAATGAATTCACAGGCTTTAAAGGCCTGATCACGGTGCGCACTGGCTACCGCCACCAAAACGATTTGCTCGCTAGCCTGCAGGCTACCCACGCGATGCACCACGGTTGCATCCAACACGGCCCAACGACTGGCTGCGTCGGCCACAATAACCCGCAAGGCTTTCTCGGTCATGCCCGGGTAATGCTCCAAGGTTAATTGACTCACCGTTTCGCCATCGTTTAAATCACGCACCAAGCCAACAAAACTCACCAAGGCACCAATGTCTTTGCGTGACTCGCGCATGCGAGCCAACTCAAAATTTAAATCAAAATCTTCGCTTTGAACGGCAATTTTCATGGTGGCATTAAACCAATGAGCTGACTTAGCCGCCGGTCACCGGTGGGAAAAAAGCCACCTCATCACCGTCGACAATTAGGGCCTGGTCATCGACCAATTCATGATTAATCGCGCCCCTAACTTTTAAGCTACCGAGTAACATTTTTTGCCAGACCTCGCTGCGTTTAGCCAACACGCCTTTTAGTTTCAATAAGCTCAATTCGGTGTCCGGCAATTCCAAATCTTCACTGGAAAACTTCAAGGTTTCTTTTAATCTTGCAAAATAAAATATCTTTATTTTCATTGTTTTATATAAATTTATTAATCTTCTTTGTCATCTACTACATCCAACACATCGAGCGGCTGATCGGCCAGTTCGACGCGTTCAATCTTAGCAAATCGTTGGGTGATTTTTTGACTGGAGATGTGCACGTCTTGGGCATTTTCATGCGCTTGACGGATGTTGTCGGCCAGCTTCTTCATGCGCTGATCAAAGCGCCCAAAGTCTTTGCTGAGCTTAGCCAACTCTTCTTTAATGACGTGAACTTGCTTGCGCGTTTCCACGTCTTTTAACACCGCGCGCGCCGTATTCAACACCGCCATCAAGGTGGTGGGTGACACCACCCAAACGCGCTTATTCATGGCGTACTCAATGACATCTTGATGGTAGGCGTGCAATTCAGCAAACACCGCTTCGGCCGGAATAAACATCACCGCGCCGTCGGACGTGACATTGGAAATAATGTACTTCTTGGCGATGTCGTCGACGTGTTTTTTTACGTCCAATTTGAATTGCTTTTCAGCCAGCAGTTGTTCGGCTTCGGCTAACTTGCTGTCAAACATGCGGTGGTAGTTTTCCAAGGGAAACTTGCTGTCCACCGCAACGGTGCCGGTTGGCTCAGGTAGGAATAAGGCGCAATCGGCCCGCGTGCCGTTTTCAAAGGTGTGCTGCATGGCGTAGGAGTTAACCGGCAATACATTGCGCACCAAGGCCTCCAATTGCACCTCACCAAAGGCACCGCGCGAACGCTTGTCGCCCAACAACTCTTGCAGGCTCACCACGTTGGTGGTTAAGCCATCGATTTTCTTCTGCGCTTCATCTATGGTTGCCAATCGCGCCATCACATCGACAAAGGTTTGATTGGTTTTCTTAAAGCCCTCGTCCAAGCGCTCGGACACCTTGCCACCTATTTGCTCCAAACGGTTATCCACGGCTTTGCTTAAACTTTCTATGCTAAGACTTAAGGTGGTGGTGGCTTTAAGCATGGTGTCGTTAATCAGAGCTTGCTGGGCTTGGCCTTGTTCCGCCAAGGTGGTGTGCAGTTTCTCCATGATGCTTTCACGGGTCAATGCCAAATTGCTGTTTTGCGCCAATTGCAGGGCCTGCATGGCTTCGCGTGTGCTTTGCAACTCGTTGGCCACGCTAGCACGCAAGCGTTCGCTGGTCTCTTGCGAGGACGCGCTTAAGCGATCACCCAGTTTATTTAAGCCGGCATTAAAATCCAGCAACATGGCCCGGTGCTTTTCTTCTAACTGCTGCAGAATTAAGGCTTGCTGATTGCCTGCT
>CALFXV010000122.1 GCA_937957775.1 uncultured Methylotenera sp.
GCATTTGCATGGCTACGACCATGAAAATGACGCCCAAGCGGCCTTAATGGAAAGCATAGAAACTGCAATTGTCACAAAATTAGGGTATGCTGATCCCTATCTCATTACATAGGACGCCTGCCATGGCTGACGAGTCGGAAAAACCCAGTTTATTAGAACGTTTAAGTCATTTTTTAATGCGCGAACCAGAAGATCGCGAGCAACTTGTGGCGCTGTTACACGGCGCTTATGAAAACAGTTTGATGGATGCAGATTCGCTCGCCATGATAGAGGGCGTGCTGCAAGTCAGTGAAATGCAAGTGCGCGACATCATGATCCCGCGCTCGCAAATGGATGTCATCGACATCACCCATCCCCCCGAAACTTTTATACCGCACGTCATTGAAACAGCGCACTCGCGATTTCCTGTCATTGAAGACGACAAGAACGACGTGATAGGCATATTGCTCGCCAAAGATTTGTTGCGTTATTACGCCGGCGAAGAGTTTGAAGTCCGTGACATGTTGCGTCCAGCGGTGTTTATTCCCGAATCCAAGCGACTCAATATTTTATTAAAAGAATTCCGTGGCAATCGCAATCATATTGCCATCGTGGTCGATGAGTACGGCGGTGTCGCCGGCATGGTGACCATAGAGGACGTGCTGGAGCAAATTGTCGGTGAAATCGAGGACGAGTACGATTACGACGAAGAAGAAGACAACATCATCCAAAATGCCGATGGCCAATACCGAGTGAAAGCCCTAACGGAAATTGCCGATTTTAATGCCGTGATAGGCTGCGAATTAAGCGATGAAGAATTCTCCACCGTCGGCGGATTGGTGGTGCATCAGTTTGGCCACCTACCAAAACGCGACGATGAAATCACTTTTAGCGGCTTGCGTTTTAAAGTATTACGCGCCGACAGCCGCCGCTTGCACACCCTGATGCTAGAAGTGTTAACCGAGGCGGACACGGCAGCCTAGCTGTGGCGTGGCTGCGCTAACATTGCTGCTTTCCATCAAGGAACTTATTCTAGCTTAGCCTGCTCACAGCTTTCGTGGCATTTAAAAACAACGCTTTTTTGATTGGAGTCGGTAATGAAATACAGTGCATTATTCGCGGTAGTCTTGAGCTCGCTTTTATTAATGACGGCGGTTAAGGCTGAGGAAGCGCCCGCCGTATTAGAAATTCCTACCCTAGAAAAAGATTTTGTCGGTGCCATAAACGGCTTTGATAAAGCAAAAATCATCGCTCAGTTTGGCGAACCAGCCAAAGCCGACGACGTTAAAGTGAAAAGTACCGGCAAGGTGGTAGCCTCCATCTGGCAATACCACTATATCAATACTGCTGCCGACGGCAGTTATTATGAAACCACCGAGTTGGATTTTATCGATAACAAAGTCGTGCAAGTGGTGTTCATCAATAACGATGGCAGCGAAGGGCCGGACGCCGGTAAAAAATACGACGTACCCAGCAAGACCGAATAAACCACGGTACAACAAGCCGCCTTATTGCTTTGCGGTTAAGGGCTATAACAGGCTACAATTTAGCCCATGTTTAAGTCACCCCGTTTAGTCCAAGTCATGTGTTTATTTTTATTAGGCGCAACCTGTGTATTGGGTTTTGCGCCTTTTTACTTATACCCCCTAAGCCTGCTCTCCCTAGCCGCCTTGTGCTGGGTGTGGTGGCAATGCGACACCCCTAAGCAAGCCGCACTAGCCGGCTTTTTTTATGGCCTGGGCTTGTTCTGCACGGGCATCCATTGGATCTACATTAGCTTGCACGATTTTGGTCACATGCCTATGTGGATGGCCGCCTTGGCGACCCTGCTGCTTAGTGCATTTTTAGCCCTTTTCCCTGCGCTAGTCGGCTGGCTCAGCCTGAAAACCGTCAAGGCGCAATCCAGTCAATTGCTGATAGCGGTGCCGGTATGGTGGGCCTTGGCTGATTGGACGCGCAGTTGGATTTTCACTGGCTTTCCCTGGTTAAGCATGGGTTACAGCCAAGTGCCAGCCAGCCCTTTGGCGGGCTACCTGCCTATACTGGGGGTGTACGGGGTATCGCTGATAACGGTTGCGCTAGCTTGTGCTACTGCCTATTGTTTTAGCCGGCTTCCGGCCCCCGCCAAACTAAAACGCCGCTTAATTTATGGCATGCTGATGCTTATTTTATCGGGCTACGCCTTAAAGCAAGTGCAATGGACGCAAGCGCAGTCGGCGCCGATTAAAGTGGCCTTGTTGCAAGGCAATATCGCACAAGATTTAAAGTGGTCGCCTGACATGGTGGGGCGCACCTTAGTCCACTATTTGCGCTTGGCTGAGGCCAGTGATGCGCAGCTTATTGTCATGCCGGAAACGGCCCTGCCCATGCTCTCCAGTGCCTTGCCGGATGAATTTAAAGCGCGCATCAAGGCGCTTGCCAAAAAAAATAATGGAGCGGTATTGGCCGGTGTGATTGAGTACCAGCACGGCCAGTATTTTAATAGCATGCTAAATATGGCGGGTGCGGGCAGCGAAGTGTATCGCAAGTCGCATTTGGTGCCATTTGGCGAATTCATTCCATTCAAAGCCGTGTTTGCTTGGATTTACCGCGATTGGCTAAATATGCCATTAAGCGATTTGTCGCGTGGCACGATAGAGCCCCAGCCTATGGCCATCGCTGGGCAAAAAGTGGCGATTAACATTTGCTACGAAGACGTGTTTGGCGAAGAAGTTATTCGCCAATTACCCGAGGCAACTTTGCTTGTAAATGCCAGTAACGATGCATGGTACGGCCGCTCAAATGCCGCCGAGCAACATTTGCAGTTCTCTCAGATGCGCGCCCTAGAGACAGGTCGCATGGTGCTTCGCGCCACCAACACTGGTGCGACAGCCATTATCAGCAACAAGGGCGATGTACTTGCCACCGTCCCGCAATTCACTACCATCATCTTAAACGGGACTGTTCAAGGTTACACAGGTAGCACGCCATACATCCGCTGGGGAAATTGGGCGATTATCAGTCTATTATTCATCGCGTTAATTCTTTTATGGGGGCGCAAAAAGAAGTAAAATCGCGAGTTACCACTTACGTCGCAAAGTTGCGGCTTTAATAACACCAAGAAAACACATCATGCTGACGTTTCAACAGATTATTTTAAACCTGCAAAACTACTGGGATAAGCAAG
>CALFXV010000123.1 GCA_937957775.1 uncultured Methylotenera sp.
AGTCGGCCAAGCAAGCCATCGCTGAAATCAACCCCGACATTGTTGTGCACGCCATGGAAGAAAAAGCCGACGAAGCAAGCATGGCTGCATTAGTTGAAAAAGCCGATGTGGTGCTTGATTGCAGCGATAATTTTGCCACCCGTTACAGTTTAAATCGACTCTGCGTGGCCCTAAACAAACCACTGGTATCGGGCGCCGCCATCGGTTTTGAAGGGCAAATTACCGTTTACGATATGCGTAACAGCAACAGCCCTTGTTACCATTGCTTATTCCCCGACAGCAGCGAAATCAGCGGCGAAGACAACGCCATGCGCTGCGCTAGCCATGGGGTGTTTGCGCCACTGGTGGGCATCGTAGGCACGACCCAAGCTGCTGAAGCATTGAAGTTATTGATGGACATAGGCGAGAGTTTGCAAGGCCGTTTGCTCTTGCTCGATGCGCTTAGTATGGAATGGCGCACCATTAAGCTCAACCCAGACCCAGCCTGCCGTGTATGCGGCGAAGGCCACTTAGCCGCGCAATAAATTGCGCATAGGCTGTGTTAAAATAACGGCCATGACAACGCACACCACCCCGCTCGACACACCCGCGATTAAAGAGCTCGCCAAATCATTTGACCCCAAAACCATAGAAAGCCATTGGTATCAATTTTGGGAGAGCAAAGGCTATTACGCGGCTGGCTTAGACCAATCCAAGCAAAACCATTTTTGCATACTGCTGCCGCCACCTAATGTCACCGGCACTTTGCACATGGGTCACGGTTTTAACCAAACCTTGATGGATGCACTGACCCGCTACCACCGCATGGCCGGCGACAACACGCTATGGCAACCGGGTACCGATCATGCCGGTATCGCCACGCAAATCGTGGTGGAACGCCAGTTGGATGCGCAAGGGGTATCGCGCCACGATTTAGGCCGCGAGAAATTCTTAGAGAAAGTCTGGGAATGGAAAGAATACTCAGGCGGCACCATCACCAAACAAATGCGCCGTTTAGGCACCTCGCCGGATTGGTCACGCGAGCGCTTCACCATGGATGCCGGCTTAAATAAAACGGTGACCGAAAGCTTTGTTCGCCTATACAACGAAGGCTTGATTTACCGCGGTAAACGCTTGGTTAATTGGGACGTGAAACTAGGCACGGCGGTGTCCGATTTGGAAGTGGTGCAGGAAGAAGAAGACGGCTCCATGTGGCACATCAATTACCCCTTAGCCGATGGCTCTGGCCATTTAACGGTGGCCACGACTCGCCCAGAAACCATGCTGGGGGACGTGGCGGTGATGGTGCACCCAGACGACGCGCGTTATAAAAAATTGATCGGTCAAAAAGTAACACTGCCATTGTGCGATCGCGAGATTCCGATTATTGCCGACGATTACGTGGACATGGAATTCGGTACAGGCGTGGTGAAGGTCACGCCTGCCCATGACTTTAACGACTACGCGGTCGGTCAGCGCCACCAATTGCCCATAATCGGCATACTAAATTTAGCCGGCTTTGTGAATGACAGTGCGCCTAAAGCTTACCAAGGTTTAGAGCGCTTTGCCGCCCGCAAACAAGTGGTGGCGGATTTAGAAGCGAAAGGCTATTTGGTCAAAATCGATAAACACAAATTAAAAGTGCCGCGCGGCGATCGCACCGGCGTGGTGATTGAACCCATGCTGACCGACCAATGGTTTGTGGCCATGAGCAAACCGGCCGCCGACGGCAAATCGATTACGCAAAAAGCCTTGGACGTGGTGGCCAGCGGCGAAATCAAGTTTTACCCAGAAAACTGGGTCAACACCTATAACCAATGGCTAAACAACATTCAAGATTGGTGTATTTCGCGCCAATTATGGTGGGGCCATCAAATCCCTGCATGGTATAGCGACGCCGGCAAAGTCTACGTGGCACAGGACGAAGCCACCGCCAAAGGTTTGGCGGAAAAAGACGGTTACAGCGGCGAGTTAACCCGTGACAACGATGTATTGGATACCTGGTATTCGTCTGCCTTATGGCCGTTCTCTACCCTAGACTGGACTGGCGATGCAGAAAAAGACGCGGCCAATCAGGCCTTGCAACAATACCTGCCCTCTAGCGTCTTGGTGACCGGCTTTGACATCATCTTCTTCTGGGTGGCGCGCATGGTCATGATGACTAAGCACATCACCGGCAAAATCCCATTTAAACACGTCTACGTGCACGGTTTGATTCGCGATGCCGAAGGCCAAAAGATGAGTAAATCCAAGGGCAACGTGTTGGACCCCATCGATTTAATTGATGGCATTAGCCTAGAAGATTTAATCAAGAAACGCACCACCGGCTTGATGAATCCTAAAGATGCACCCAAGATAGAAAAGCACACCCGCAAAGAATTCCCCAATGGCATTAATGCTTATGGCACCGATGCCTTGCGCTTTACTTTTGCCGCCTTAGCCTCACCCGGCCGCGACATCAAATTTGATCTACAACGCTGCGATGGCTACCGCAATTTCTGTAATAAATTATGGAATGCCACGCGCTTTGTCTTGATGAATACCGAGGGCCAAGATAACGGGTTTGATGCCGCCACTTGCGGTGAGGGTGGGCGTAAATTCTCTGCCGCCGACCGTTGGATAGTCAGCATCTTGCAACGCACGGAAGCGGAAGTGGAACGTGCCTTTGAAGATTACCGCTTTGACTTAGCGGCTAAAGCCATCTACGAATTCGTTTGGGATGAGTACTGCGATTGGTATTTAGAATTAGCCAAAGTGCAGATTCAACAAGGCAGTGAGGCGGAACAACGCGCTACGAGACGTACCTTATTGCGCGTGCTGGAAACCGTGTTGCGTTTGGCGCACCCCATCATGCCATTTATCACCGAAGAGATTTGGCAAACCATCGCCCCCATGACAGAAAAACACGGCGCCAGCATCATGTTGGAAGCTTACCCTAAAGCGCAAGCCGACAAGATCGATGAGCAATCCGAAGCGTGGGTGGCACAACTAAAACAAATGGTCGATGCCTGCCGCAGTTTGCGCGGCGAAATGAGCATCTCACCGGCTGCACGCGTGCCATTGGTGGCAGCTGGCAATGCGGAAAAATTAACGGCTTACGCCCCGTATTTAAAAGCCTTGGCCAAGTTAGAAGAAGTCAGCATCGTGGCCGACTTACCGGAAGCCGACGCTCCCGTGATGTTGGTGGACGATTTCAAACTGATGTTGAAAGTGGAAATCGACGTCGCCGCCGAGAAAGAACGCTTAGGCAAAGAAGTGGCTAGATTGGAAGCGGAAATCAGTAAAGCCAACGCCAAATTAAACAATGAAAGCTTTGTCGCCAGAGCGCCCGCCGACGTGGTGGCACAAGAAAAAGCACGGGTGGCGGAGTTTGGTGCGAACTTAGAAAAACTGCTTAGTCAATTGGCTAAATTGAAATAGCCGATTAGACTTAACTACTGCGTTTTTTTATGTAAAAGGTAAAGACGCTATCCACCGTGTCTAGGTGCAAAAGCTCGTGGCCAGTTTGCTGACAAAACGCATTGAAGTCTTTTACCGCGCCCTTGTCCGTCGCCATCACTTTTAACACCTGAGTCGCTTCAATTTCACTCAAACCTTTTTTGCAGCGCAAGATGGGCAGGGGGCAGTT
Organism: uncultured Methylotenera sp.; assembly: GCA_937957775.1. Lineage (GTDB taxonomy): Bacteria > Pseudomonadota > Gammaproteobacteria > Burkholderiales > Methylophilaceae > Methylotenera. The sequence continues at coordinate 3,608 of CALFXV010000123.1, forward strand.
CAGCCCTCTGGCATCGACTTCTTTAGTAAATTCCATCATTTGTTTTTGGGCGCTTGGTAGTCTACAAAAGGCAAGCCGGCTCTACCCCAAGCCAAAATCCCGCCGGTTAAATTGTAAACATTTTTACTGCCCAACTCCGCCGCGTAGGCGGCGGCATGTGCTGAGCGCACGCCGCTGTGGCAATAAAAAACCGTGGTGTCGGCTTTAGGCAAGCTAGCAAATTGTGCGGGCAACATGGCCAAAGGAATGTGTACGGCGTTAGCAAGCATGCCGCGCACCACTTCGTCTATATTGCGCACATCGACTAAAAGCAAACTTTTATCCGCCATCATGGTATGCAGCGCATCGGCTGAAATTTCACTGAAACTGTTCATTAAACATTACCTTAATTAATTCAAAACCATCATATCAATTTTGCCCTAGCGCTGCACCTAGAATAAATAAACCACCTATATTTATCCATCAGCCTATGATGGGCTGCTAAAGGTTTACTAATTAATAAGGGGAACTCAGATGGCCAAAGGACAAGAGCGCAGCAACAAAGAAGTCAAAAAACCGAAAAAAGACAAAAAAGTGGTGGTGGTCAGTGGCGGCCTCATCCCAAGTCGTGCATCTGTGCCCATTAAGAAATAAATGCACCATTAAGTCAGTTGATGCAATTCCAATTTTCTTAATTTAGGCGCCCATTTAGCCGTTACCCCAACCACGGCTAGCGTCATCAACCCACCAAACAATACCGACGGCACCAAGCCCATAAACCGGGCTGCCAGGCCGGATTCAAACGCACCTAACTCATTAGAGGAGCCGATGAAAATGCCGTTAATGGCCGACACGCGGCCCCGCATGGCGTCGGGGGTGGCCAATTGCAAGATGCTGGTGCGCATCACCACCGAAATACCATCGAACACACCGGACAGCAATAGCAACAGCGCCGCCACCCAATAAGACTGGCTAAGCGCAAAGCCTATGATGCTAAAACCAAAGCCGGCCACCGCACCTAATAACCAACGGCCGGCATGGTAATTAATCGGGTGCCGAGTTAACCATAAACCGGTCATGATGGCACCTACTGCCGGCGACGCGCGCAATATGCCCAAGCTTTCTGGACCCAATTGATACACCTCGTTAATGAAGGCCGGCAACATGGCCACCGCGCCGCCAAACAACACGGCAAACATGTCCAGAGATAATGCACTAAAAACAATTTGATTGCTGTAAACAAACCGCAAGCCTTGACCTATGCTGGTAAAGATAGGCGGGCTGTCGGATGCAGGG
>CALFXV010000124.1 GCA_937957775.1 uncultured Methylotenera sp.
GGCGGTCATAGACGAAATTCAGATGCTGCAAGACCCGGATCGCGGTAGCGCCTGGACCGCCGCTTTAGTGGGGGTACCGGCCGAGCAAGTTTATGTGTGCGGCTCTACCGCGGTGACTCAAGCCTGCCTAGGCGTAATTCAAGCCCTGCAGGAAAGCCATCAGATCAGCATCCTTGAGCGCAAGACGCCACTCATATTGGAAGAAAACGGGCTGTGTGGCCCGCGCTACAAGAAACAAGCCTTAAAAAATCGCCTAGAAAAAGGCGATGCCGTGATTGCCTTTAGCCGTAAAGACGTATTGACCTACAGCGCGCGTTTTCGCCTATGGGGTTACCGCGTCGCCACCATTTACGGCGCCCTGTCACCGGAGGTGCGGCGGACCGAGGCCGAGCGCTTCTGCTCGGGTGCGGCCGATATTTTAGTGGCCACCGACGCCATAGGCATGGGGCTGAATCTACCCATACGCCGCATCATATTTAGTCACATCCATAAATTTGATGGCGCCGCATCGCGCCCCTTAAACGCCACCGAAGTGCGGCAAATAGCCGGTCGTGCTGGCCGCTACGGCATATACGATCACGGCTACGTCACCACCTTAGAAGACGACGAGCTGATACACATCGCACACATGCTGGCTACCGATGACACCGTGCATTTGCACAAGCTGCCCATAGCCATTACCTTTGAGGCCATAGCGCGCAGCGCCGCGCAGATTCACACTCGCAGCATAGCCGAAGTCTTAACTTACCAACGTGACAGACTGGGCATCGATCAGCCTCTATTTGCCTTAGGCGGCATGGATCAGCAAATCACGCAGGCGCAATTGGTGGACAGTCACGCGCCCGACATGGCACTAAAAGATAAATACCTGTTTGCCTGCGCCCCAATTGCACTGAACCTGCCCTTTGAAAAAGACTACTTCCTGCTGTGCTTAAAAAGCGTGGCGCAATCGAAAATTCGGGCCTTACCGAGCACGCCTAGCTGGCTAACAAACCACCATGCCAAGCACTTAGCTGAGGCCGAATTGCTTAGTCACAACCTTAGCTTGTACGCTTGGCTGGGCTTTAAATTCCCGCAAATTTTTACTGAAGCACCACTGGTCAGCAGCCTACGCCAAGCCGTTAGCCGTTACATAGAACAAGCCCTGCTTTGTCAAACCGGCTACGGCGATACCAGTCGAGAATTGGATAGCTTGCCACTGAAAAGACGCTAGCCTTGCCAGTTTTGCTTAGCACATCCATTCCCGTGCTGCATACACCCTAACTTAATCAGCCCCAACTCAATCAGCACTTGATTAATCAAGCCTACCAATTCACCCCTATATTGATGTATATCAAATGGCCTTTAAAAATAAGGCGTAGTATGGGCATCAATTCAGCGTCAGGACGCCGATTAACGAGAACACAGATATGACCAATGCCAATAGCAAACCGCTTGCCATCGTGCCTTTATTAGAAATGGATCAAGCCAAGCTGGTGCACATTTACAGCGCCAAATTAAGCCAACTCACGAAAAAACAAAGACTGGTATTTGATTTATTAAGCCACGGCATGTTGGTAAAAGACATCGCTAAACACTTAGGCTTAGCCGAAATTACCGTCAAAGTGGTCAAGGCCAGGGTCATGGTGATTTTAGGTGCCACCACCTTGCAAGAATTAGCCGTGATTGGCAAATGCAGTCAATGCGCTTACATCAAGCCGCATCTATAAGCCACGATCTATAAGCCCTAGGCGCTAATCCAGATCGACCGTCTCTAGGTAATCAGGCACGGTCACCGGCCAATGCAATTGCTCTTCTAGGTGCAAACGCATGGCATCGGCCGCAACGGGTTCGCCATGGGTGATAAAAGTCCTCTTAGGCGGCGCGCTAAACCCCCTTAACCAAGTCAAAATCTCCGCGTAATCAGCGTGCGCCGACAAATTACTCAGCAAGGCAACCTTTGCTAAAACGGGCACGTACTCGCCGTGTATTTTGATGCTCTGTGCCCCATCCAGCATGCTCGCGCCTCGCGTGCCAGCCGCCTGAAAGCCAACAAATAAAATGGTGTTATTGGCATGCGGTGCAAACGCTTTTAAATGGTGTACCACCCGCCCGCCGGTGGCCATGCCACTGGCTGACAATATAATCATGGGGCCGTGCATTAAATTAAGGCGCTTGGACTCTTCCACCCCATTCACCATGTGCGCCACACGGCATAAGGCATGGCTTTGCTCAGTGCTTAATCGATGCTCATCGCTAAAGTGATTGAATATGGCCGTGGCATCGACTGCCATGGGGCTATTTAGATAAACCGGCAGGTCTTTAGGAATGCTACCGGCCGCCTTGAGCAAATGGATGTAATAAAGCAATTCTTGCGCGCGGCCAACGGCAAAAACCGGTATCAACACCACGCCTTTTTGCTTAACGGTTTGGTTGATGATCTGGGCTAATTGAAGTTGCGGTTCACTGCGTTCGTGCAAGCGATTACCGTAGGTCGACTCCAATACCAAATAATCCGCTTGCTTGATGGTCGCTGGCGCTTTCATTAGGATATCGTGCGGTCTACCGATGTCGCCAGAAAACAAAATAGAGGTTTTTTTACTGTGTATGCGCACGAAAGCCGAGCCCAAAATATGGCCACTGGGCGCTAAGCGTAGGGTTAAGCCAGCGCCTAAATCCAGGTCTTTGTCGTAGGTAATCGGCTCCAACAAGGCCAAGGCATTTTGCGCGTCTTCGGTGCTGTAAAGAGGCAGCGCCGGATTGTGTTTTGAAAAACTATTTTTGTTGGCGTAGCGCGCTTCCTCTTCCTGCAAATGCGCCGAATCCAACAACAAGACTTCGCACAAATCCCGCGTCGCCGGCGTGCAATACACCTTGCCAGAAAAGCCATGTTTAACCAACAAGGGCAAGTAACCGCTGTGGTCAATGTGGGCGTGGGTCAACACCACCGCATCGATGGCTCTCGGGTCTATGGGCAAGTCGGCCCAGTTCCTTAAACGCAATTGCTTAAGGCCTTGAAACAGGCCGCAATCTATCAAAATTTGCTTAGCCGAACCGTCTGCTGCTTGATGGCTGAGTAAGTATTTGGATCCGGTGACGGTGCCGGTTGCACCTAAAAACCGTAATTTCATGCTAGACCTCTTTTAATGATGGTCTATGGCGCGTGAGTCAGTGGGCATTATTCGTATGCCACTTTACTTTTTGCCAGGGCCGGGTTGGTTGAAAAATACTTCTTAATGCCGTTTAAAATCGACGCGCAAAGTTGCTCTTGGTAGGCTTCATCATTCAAGCGGCGCTCTTCTTCCGGGTTGCTAATAAAAGCGGTCTCAACCAGTATGGATGGAATGTCCGGTGATTTAAGGACCGCAAAAGCTGCCTGCTCCACCCTTTTGGCATGCAAGGTGTTAATTTCGCCGATCTCAGACAACACCGCTTTACCCAATTTCAAGCTGTCGTTAATGGTCGCTGTTTGCGATAAATCCAACAAGGTCCTGGCTAATATGGGGTCTTTGTCGTTCAAGCTCACCCCGCCTATTAAATCCGACTCGTTCTCTTTTTTCGCCAAGTACCTGGCACTGGCACTGGTGGCGCCGCGTTCCGACAAAGCAAAAACCGATGAGCCGCGTGCCGACTGTTTGGTAAAGGCATCGGCATGGATAGACACAAACAAATCGGCTTGCATGCCTCTGGCTTTAACCACGCGCCCATGCAAGGGGATAAAATAGTCGCCATCCCGTGTTAACACCGCCCGCATATTCGGTTCCGCATCAATTTGCTGCTTGAGTTTCTTGGCTACCATAAGCGTGATGTCTTTTTCCCGACTGCCATTCGCGCCATTGGCACCGGGGTCTTCACCGCCATGGCCAGCGTCAATCGCAACAATAATTTGCCTGCCAACTTTCTTCACGTCGGCAGGCATGTTTTTAATCACCGGCCCTTCTGCTATGACAGGCGGGTTTGCTGGCAGGGCTTCAGCCAGCGTGGTAGTGGACTGAGCTACCGATTCCACCGCAACCGGTTCGTGCGCCGTCGTGGCTGGCGCCGGCGCATCCAGCGTTACTGCCGCAGCAGCAGGCGGGGTCGGATCGCGCTCAGCCACCATGGCCATTAAAGGATCCAAGGCCGGGTAGACATCCAACACCAAGCGGTATTTGTATGCGCCGGTGGGCGTTAAGGTGAAGGCATTGGGTTTGGCTGCGGCTTTTAAATCCACTACCAAGCGCACGCCTTGTTGGAAATTAGCGCTGCGTATCTGCTTGATGTAAGGGTCGTTAGCCTGCACTTTGTCGGCCAGTGATTTGATGGCCGGGTTGAGTTCGACTTGGTCTATATCCAACACCACCCGATCGGGGTTTTGCATGTAGCTCATTTTGTAAGTGAAGGCGCTGTTGGCCTCCAAAGTAATGCGCGTGTAGTCTTGTGCTGGCCAAACCCGAACCGCACTGACCAAATTGGCGGCCAGGGCAAACTGATTTAAGTGCAATAATAACAGCAGGCTCAATAGGCCTTGCACTAAGCTTTTTTTCATAGGCTGCCTGGTATCCCTTGCAAACATTGTTTTCCTAATGGGGTGTGGGCCATTATGCGCACACCACGGCCTAAGGCCTCGCCCAACATTTTAACGTCAAAAACAATTTCCAGGTCAGGCCTGTTTAAACAATTTTTTGCCTTATCTGGCCACTCTATTAGGCACACAGTGCGCGCATTAAAGTACTCACGAAACCCAGCCGATTCCCATTCCTCCTCGTCATTAAAACGGTATAAATCAAAATGGCATAACTGCAAAGGGATTTGATTGGCTAAGGAAACGGGATAGGTTTCAAGCAAGGTGTAGGTCGGACTTTTCACTTTGCCGTTAAAGCCTAAGGCGCGCAATAAACCGCGTACCAATGTGGTTTTGCCGGCACCCAGATCCCCTTGTAAATAGACCGTCATATTGGCTTGCAAGGCGGGTGCCAGCAATCGGCCTAAAGCCAAGGTCGCTGCCTCATCTGGCAAATCAAGTGTAAAATCAACGCTCATGACAGACCAACCTACATTGCTAGCGCTCGCCCAAGACATCAAACGCTGGGGCATGGCGTTGGGATTTAATCAAATCGGCATTACCGATACGAATTTGCAGGAGGCTGAAGCGCATCATCAAGCTTGGATTGCTAAAGGATTTCATGGTGAAATGGATTATATGGCAAAACACGGCCTCAAGCGCACCCGTCCTGAAGAATTGGTGCCACGCACGCTAAGGGTCATT
>CALFXV010000125.1 GCA_937957775.1 uncultured Methylotenera sp.
AACCCTAAAATCATACAAATAGCCCGCAGTCAGTTCTATTTACCGGATAACGACGCGCGCTTAGACGTCATAGAAGGCGACGGTCTGCGTTACTTGGCGGATCACAGCGCAGTAGCCGACGTGCTGTTTATAGACGCCTTTGATGGCAACGGCATTCCACCTGACTTTTGTAGCCAGGATTTTTTTAACGCCTGCGCTAACAGCCTAAATGCCGATGGCCTTCTGGTGATAAACCTATGGGGCAGCGATAAAAAGTTTGACGTGTATTTGCAGCGCATAGAGCAAAGCTTTGCCGGCAAAGTCTTGATATTGCCGACTGGCAAGCCAGGCAACACGGCCGTGTTTGCCTTTAAGCGCGAACCGGCCGATTTGCGTTTGGCCAGTTTGCGTAACCGTGCCAAGGAATTGGAACGCACGCACAAAATTGAATTTTTACAGTTCGTCGAAAAATTAGCCGAACACAATCCCAGTAGCAGCAACCGACTGTTTATGTCGAATGCGGTTGCCACATCCTGATAACACAGAGCCCAATCACCATGATCCCTAATCGATATTTTGCAACCTGCCCACGTGGCTTAGAACAATTGTTGGCCGATGAGTTGGCGCTGGTTAAAGCCAAGTCCATTAAGTTGACCGATGGTGGCGTGAGTTTTGATGGTGATTGGGCGGTGTGCTACGCGGCCAATCTGCACTCGCGCATTGCCACGCGTATTTTGTGGCAAGTGGCGCGTGGTAAATACCTCAACGAAGAGGATTTGTTTGAGGCGGCCTACAAATTGGATTGGTCGGCTTGGTTCAATGTTAAAAACGACTTCATGGTCAAAGTGACGGGGGTGAAGTGCCCACTGAAAAGTTTGGAATTCGCCACCTTAAAAATCAAGGACGCGGTCTGCGATAAATTCCGCATGGCCGTGGGCAGTCGCCCTTACATAGACACCAAAAATCCGGCAGTGCGCATACACGCTTATTTGGCCGTAGACGAATACCAATTTTATTTAGACACATCCGGCGCGGCCTTATACCAGCGCGGTAACCGTGGGGCGAGCATAGAGGCGCCCTTACGCGAAAACTTGGCTGCGGGCATATTGAAGTTGTCTGGCTGGCAAGTCGGTCAGCCTTTGCTCGACCCCATGTGCGGTAGCGGTACGTTTTTGTTGGAAGCCGCCATGGTGGCGTTGGACATTGCGCCCGGCCATAAACGCAGCTTTGCGTTTGAAAAGCTCAATAATTTTGAGCCGGCTATTTGGCAAAAGCTTAAAAGTCAGGCAGCGGCAAAAGTGAAGCCGGTGTCGTTTCAAAAGATTTATGGGTCGGACATCGATTTGCGCGCGGTGCGCATCGCTAAACGCAATTTGGAGGAAGCCGGTTTGTTGGCCGCCGTGCAACTGTCTCAGTTTGACATCGTTGATGTGCCGGCCCCGGATGGTCAGGGTGTCTTGGTGGCCAATCCACCTTATGGCGTGCGCATAGGCGAGGGCGAGGATTTGGCTTTGCTCTACCCAAAAATGGCCGAGGCGCTCAAACGCAAATTTGCCGGTTGGCACACCTACTTTTTAACCAACGACTTAAGCATGCCCAAGCTCATGCGACTTACGCCTAGCAAGCGCACACCTTTGTTTAATGGCTCATTGGAATGCCGCTTATTTGAAATTAAAATGGTGGCAGGCAGCAATAGGAAATAAATCATGGCGGATTCATTAGAGGCATTAAAACAAAAAATTCAGCAGTTTGTCGACGAGCGCGATTGGTCGCAATTTCACACGCCAAAAAATCTAAGCATGGCGATGATGGTGGAAGCGGCGGAATTGTTAGAGCACTTTCAATGGGATACGCCAGCGGAAAGCCAGCAATTGTCTGCAGAAAAACGCGAGCAAGTTGGCCACGAGTTAGCCGACACCTTGGTTTATTTGATACGCATCGCGCAAGTTTTGAATATCGATTTGCTGGAAGTGGCCAATCAAAAGATAGCCCTTAATGCAAAAAAATACCCGGTGGAGCAAGCCCGCGGTAGCCGGGCTAAATACACCGAGTATGAGTAGGGGCGGCGCCTCGCCGCGATCCCATCTATCATTTTGAGCATTTGTAGGAGCGGCGCCTCGCCGCGATCCATCTTTTCGCGGCGAGGCGCCGCTCCAACCTATTTTAAGGCAGCCAATGCCGCTTGGTAATTTGGTTCGCTGGTGATTTCTGACACCAATTCACTGTGCAATACCTTGTTGTTTTCGTCTAAAACAATCACTGCGCGGGTAGTTAGGCCGGCCAAGCTGCTGTCCAATATCGCCACGCCATAGCTGTTAGCAAATTCGTTCAAGTGCCTAAAGGCCGACAAAGTGCTGACATTTTCTATGCCTTCAGCGGCACAAAACCGGTTTTGCGCAAACGGTAAATCGGCTGAAATGCACAGCACCACGGTGTTGTTTAGTTTGGCGGCCGATTGGTTAAAGGTTCTGACCGATGTCGCGCAAGTTGGCGTGTCTATACTAGGAAAAATGTTGAGCACTTTGCGTAAGCCAGCAAAGTTTTCTAGGCTCACGTCGGCGCGTGCTTTATCTGCTAGGTTGAAGTTAGGCGCCGATTGGCCTTTTTCAGGGAAGTTGCCGCCGATTTTTACCGGGCCGCCTTTGAGTGTAACGGGATTAGCCATGATTAGTTCCTTTTAATGACGTGTTAGATAAATGCTTGCTTGAAAAAACTATACCGAAGTATGAGGGTTTTCTAGCGCGCAGACAATCGAAACTTAGTGT
>CALFXV010000126.1 GCA_937957775.1 uncultured Methylotenera sp.
TAACCGCCACGGCCTGCAAGCCTTCTTGTTTCTTGTCGTGGGTATCTACTTCACCTGGTTTGGACATAAAGGTCAAACCTTGGCCATGAAAACTTGGCATATTCGTTTGGTCGACGTGCATGGCCTGGCTTGGGATTTGGCGTGGAGTTTGGTGGTGAAGATTTTTGCATACACCAACCACACGCTGATGCCAGAAGCCCTAGAAACTTGGTCGGTGGAATTGTTCGGCCGCTTGTTGCCGCGCCATTTGGAAATCATTTACAAAATTAACCACGAATTTTTGCACATGGTGAATCACCATTTCCCTGGGGATGCCGATTTGTTGCGCCGTGTCTCCATCATCGATGAAAGTCACGGCAGACGCGTTCGCATGGCACACTTGGCAGTGGTCGGTAGCCATACCGTGAACGGTGTGGCCGCCTTGCACAGCGAGTTGTTAAAACAGCATCTGTTTGCCGATTTCGATAAAATTTACCCGGGCAAAATGACCAATGTAACCAATGGCATTACCCCGCGTCGTTGGCTCAACCAAGCCAACCCTGGCTTAACCGCTTTGATCGAGAAAGCCATAGGCGCCGGTTTCAAGAAAGACCTCACGCAAATCAAAAAAATCACGCCTTTGGCCGATGATGCTGATTTCCGCAAGGCCTTTGCTAAAGTGAAGCTGGCCAATAAACAACGTTTGGCCGACAAGATAGAGCAAAAAACCGGCATTAAACTCAATGTAAACAGTTTGTTTGATGTGCAAATTAAGCGCATACACGAATACAAACGCCAGTTGCTCAATGTCTTGCACGTCATCACCTTGTACAATCGCATACGCCGCGGTGAAAAAGGCATCACGCCGCGCACGATTATTTTTGGTGGTAAAGCCGCACCCGGTTATTGGATGGCCAAACAAATCATCCGATTGATTAATGACGTGGCAGCCATCGTCAACGAAGACGTGGCGGTGGGCGACCAACTGAAAGTGGTGTATTACCCTAATTATGAGGTGTCGGCGGCGGAAATTCTGTTCCCAGGCAGCGATTTGTCTGAGCAAATCTCCACAGCCGGCACCGAAGCCAGCGGCACCGGCAACATGAAAATGGCGCTTAACGGCGCGCTCACCATAGGCACTTTGGATGGTGCTAACGTCGAGATCATGGAAGAAGTGGGCTTGGAGAACATCTTTATCTTTGGTCTAACCACGCCACAAGTGGCGGAGACCAAGGCTAACGGCTACAAGCCGCGTGATTATTACGAAGCCAATGCCGAGTTGAAGCAGGTGCTGGACATGATAGCGAACGGCTTCTTCTCGGTGGAAGAGCCGAATCGCTACCAAGCCGTGGTGGACAATTTGCTCAACAACGGTGACCAGTATTTGTTGTTAGCTGATTATGCTAGCTACATTGAAACCCAAGACCGTGTCGGGCAGTTGTATCAAAAGCCGGACGAGTGGACACGCATGGCGATTTTAAATGTGGCCAATATGGCTAAATTCTCTAGCGATAGGGCCATAGGCGATTACGCTAAACACATCTGGCAGGTGAGGCCTAATTCTTAGTTTGCTTTGTAGGGATAAGCTGGCTTATCCCTACAAATTGACTTTCCATTTCCGGTTGGCATGCTTTATCATGGGATCGTTTACGCTGCGCTTGTTACAAGCCAGTTTTAGCGAACAATTTCATATTTTGATGCATCATTAAAGATTGGTTCGAATAGCCTGTGAATTTTCAAAACGGTAAAAAACGACTGCTATGTTTATGCGTTTGCGCCTGCTCATTTTTTTTCATTCAATCTTTGTCCGCTGCACCACTGTCGCCTTATTCCCCTGCGTTTTATTTGCAAGAAGGCCAACTTGAATCGGATTCGGCCGTGGCCTATTTCGAGTCCGACACCCGAGTTGACACGCGTTTTTTTAGTCTATCTGGCAAGAGTGAGGGGCTTAATTTTTACCAATACTTCGCTATGGGTTTTGCCGACGCTTACGCCCTCAGTGTTTCCACCACTTACGTAGGCACGCTGCGTGCCGACACCACGCTACCTGGCTTGGATGTGCAGGCTTTTTCTAGCCCCATTTTTACCGGTAGCAAGCTGTGGGGTGCAGACCAGCCATGGCGATTTAAGTTGGCCCTAGCCGTGCAGCCTATGTTGTCGCCCATTATTGCGCAACCCGGTTTTGTCAACGTGATTGCTGGTGTGACGGGGATGTACGTGAGTGATAATCAGTGGGCGCTCAGCCTCACTGCCAGCGAAAAAACCAATAACAACCATACCTTTAGCACCACCACTTACGGCGGCCAGCTGGCTAAGCATTGGGGCGATTATTTGGTTAGCGCCACGGTCAATGGCATGCGCTCGCCTGCCAGTCATATGACGGATGGCTCAGTGAAAAAGACCCATGGCTACATCGCCAACTTTACGTTTAGTCGGTCCGTCGCTAACGATGTTTGGCTGGGTTTAACTTACAGCAGAAACAGTTTATACAGCGACGTGACGGGCGCACCCATGGGCTTAAGTGGCAAACTGACGACGGATATCGATGCGCTAGAATTCAGCGCGCGTATTTTGTTTTAGATACAAGGCCGCTGGGCCTAACTGTTGTTATTGATAATGGCTACCGGCAAGCAGATTTCGTAACCCAATCCCCAGACTGAGCGTATGCTTTGCAGCTTAGGGTCAGTCACCGTTGCTGCTATTTTCTTGCGTAAACGGCTAATGATGTTTTCCAATGCCCGTTTGGTCACTGGCTCCCCGTGGTTTTTCTCACTCAAGATGTCGCAAATTTCATCGGTGTCCAAGCTGTGGTCTGGTGCATTGACCAAGGTCATGATGAGCAAACACTCAATAGCCGTGAGCGAAATTACCTCTAAGTCATCGCAAGGAATCAGCAAGCGTTGCTTCATGTCTAAGGTCCATTGCGAGGGCTTTTTTTGGTCTTTTAGTCGTCGGTTTAGGCTGACGATGGCTGCAAGCAATTCGGCTCCCGAAGTGGGTTTGGGTAAATAAATGTCAGCACCA
>CALFXV010000127.1 GCA_937957775.1 uncultured Methylotenera sp.
CGCAGAATATATGACATGAATGTCATTATTCATACGTGAAATTGCGCTCCTACAACAATCAACGCGTATCTCTGCTATGCAGAACCTGCCGGTTTTTGTCTTGCTAAGGTCGCGCTAGCGACCTGCTATCTGATAGAATTCAGCTTTCGCCATTGCACTTATTTTTTAGCCCAACTTCATGACTCCAACGAACGCAACCTCTCCTATGCTTAGTCTGCGTGGCAGCGCAGCTTTATCCCCATTTCGCATTGATAAAATCTTGGCCAGCTTGCAAGCCAAAGCGGGCGCATCCGGCAGCAATATCAAGCATTTGTATGCGGAGTTTAGGCATTTCGTTTGGACTAAAGACGCGACTTTAAGCGTGGAACAGCAAACACGGTTGGAACAGGTGTTGACCTTCGGGCCGCAGTTGCCAGCAGAAGACCCGTCGGGTGAATTTTTCTTGGTGTTGCCGCGCATAGGCACCATCTCGCCTTGGGCATCGCGCGCGACCGACATCGTTCAGCATTGCGGTTTGCCCGAGGTGCAAAGGGTGGAGCGTGGCGTGGCCTATTACGTGCAAACAGTTAACCGGCAAGCCATGACGCCTGCCGAGCGTCAGCTGTTGTTGCCGCTGATACACGACCGCATGACCGAAGGCGTGTTTGCCCATCTGCAAGACGCCGAGCAGTTATACCATAGCGATAGCCCTAAGCCATTGAGCCGCGTGGACCTATTGCAAGGCGGTAAAGCCGCCCTAGAGAAAGCCAATGCCGACATGGGCTTGGCTTTGTCGCCCGATGAAGTGGATTATTTATTTGATAACTTCACTAAAATCCAACGCAATCCCACCGATGTGGAATTGATGATGTTTGCCCAAGCCAACTCCGAGCACTGCCGCCATAAAATATTCAATGCGGATTGGGTGATAGACGGCGAGGCGCAAGACCTGTCTTTGTTTGCCATGATACGCAATACCCACAAGCTCAACCCTGGCAAAACCGTGGTGGCTTACTCGGACAATTCGTCCATAGTCGCGGGTCAGGCGCCCGGCACAAAAACCAAACGTTTCTATCCGAGCGCGGACGGCGCATACCGCTTTGTTGAAGAAGAAATGCATTACTTGATGAAGGTGGAAACGCATAACCATCCTACCGCTATTTCTCCTTTTGCCGGGGCGGCTACTGGGGCCGGCGGCGAGATTCGTGACGAAGGCGCAACCGGCAGCGGCTCTAAACCCAAAGCCGGCTTAAGCGGTTTCTCGGTATCCAATTTGGCCATACCCGATTTCATTCAACCTTGGGAACAAACCGCTTACGGCAAACCGGGCCGTATCGCTTCGCCGTTTCAAATCATGATAGACGGCCCATTAGGCGGCGCCGCTTACAGCAACGAGTTTGGTCGGCCTAACATTGCCGGTTATTTCCGCACCTTTGAATTGGCTAGCGTGGATGCCAATGGCCAAAGCGAAATGCGTGGCTACCACAAACCGATTATGTTGGCCGGCGGCATAGGCAATATTTCCGCCCAGCATGCGAAAAAGAATCCGATTCCTGCAGGCGCTGCCCTTATTCAATTGGGTGGGCCGGCCATGTTGATCGGTTTGGGTGGCAGCGCTGCCTCCAGTATGGACACCGGCAGCAACGTGGAAAATCTGGATTTCGATTCGGTGCAACGCGGCAACCCAGAATTGGAAAGACGCGCGCAAGAAGTGATAGACCGTTGCTGGCAATTGGGTGAGGCTAACCCGATTTTGAGCATACACGATGTCGGGGCCGGTGGTATTTCCAATGCCTTCCCTGAATTGGTCAACGATGCCGGCGTCGGCGCAACTTTCCAATTGCGTGACGTGCACAATGAAGAGCCGGGCATGTCGCCACGCGAATTATGGAGCAACGAAGCGCAAGAGCGTTACGTGATGGCCATATTGCAAGAAGATTTGCCACGCTTCAAAGCGATTTGCGAACGCGAGCGTTGCCCGTTTGCGGTGGTCGGCGTGGCCACAGCAGAGCGTCATTTGACTGTGGCCGACAGCCATTTTGCTAATAAGCCGGTGGACATGGACATGTCGGTGTTATTAGGTAAGCCGCCTAAGATGATCCGCGATGTTAAAAGCGCCAGCCGTCAATTAAGCCCCTTTGCTACGGCCAACATCGATTTGCAAGAGGCCGCGGCACGCGTGTTGCGCTTGCCAGGTGTGGCCGATAAAACCTTTTTAATCACCATAGGCGACCGTTCGGTCACCGGTTTGGTGGCACGCGAGCAAATGGTCGGTCCATGGCAAGTGCCAGTGGCCGATGTGGCCGTGACCTTGGCCGGTTATGAAACCTATTGCGGCGAAGCCTTTGCTATAGGTGAAAAAGCTCCGCTGGCCTTGATAGACGCGCCGGCATCGGGCCGCATGGCCATAGGCGAAGCGCTAACCAATATGGCAGCCTGCTTGGTAGACGACATCAGCGAATTGAAGTTGTCGGCCAACTGGATGGCGCCAGCCGGTCACGCCGGCGAAGACGCTGCCCTGTATGCCACGGTAAAAGCCGTGGGCATGGCATTGTGCCCGGAATTGGGCATCAGCATACCGGTCGGCAAAGACTCCATGAGCATGAAAACCGTGTGGCAAGAAAACGGACTAGATAAATCAGTGACTTCGCCTATCTCATTGGTGGTGACGGCGTTTGCCGCCACGCCGGATGCACGCAAAACCTTAACGCCGCAATTACAAACCGACGGCGATACCAAGTTAATATTAATTGATTTGGGTGCCGGTAAAAATCGCATGGGCGGTTCCAGTTTGGCGCAAGTTTATGGCGCGCTGGGTAACGAGGCGCCGGATGTGGACGATGCCGCGCAATTGAAGCATTTCTTTAACCGCATACAAGCCTTGAACGCGGCCGGTAAATTGCTGGCTTACCACGATAGATCCGATGGCGGTTTATTCACTACCCTAGTGGAAATGGCTTTTGCCGGCCATTGCGGATTGCAAATCGATGTGTCTGCCTTGCCAGGCGACATTGCCAGTATTTTATACAACGAAGAATTGGGCGCCGTTATCCAAGTGCCCGCCAATCAAGCGACGGCGATTGCTGCGCAGTTTAATGGCTTGGCCCATGTCATAGGCGAGGTGGTGCAGGGCGACCTCGTGGCGATTAAGCAGCACGGTAAAGCCGTGTTCAGCGACAGCCGTGTTAACTTGCACCGTATTTGGTCAGAAACCACTTACCGCATGCAAAAACTGCGTGACAACCCGGTGTGTGCGCAACAAGAGTACGACAAAATTTTAGACGTGAACAACCGTGGCTTATTTAGCGAATTAAGCTTTGATGTGAACGACAACGTGGCCGCACCTTATATCAATGCCGGTGCGCGTCCAAAAATGGCGATTTTGCGTGAGCAAGGTGTTAACGGTCAGGTGGAAATGGCCGCCTCGTTTGATAGAGCCGGCTTTGCTACGTTTGATGTGCACATGAGTGACGTGATTGCCGGTCGAGTGAGCTTGGCTGATTTTGCTGGCTTTGTGGCTTGCGGCGGCTTCTCTTACGGTGACGTCTTAGGTGCCGGCGAAGGTTGGGCCAAGTCCATTCTTTTTAATGCCCGTGCCCGCGATGAGTTCTCGGCCTTTTTTGCCCGTTCCGACAGCTTTGCCTTGGGCGTGTGTAACGGTTGCCAGATGATGAGTAATTTGCGCGAGTTAATTCCAGGTGCCGCCCATTGGCCGCATTTTGTGCGCAATCAATCCGAGCAGTTTGAAGCGCGCTTGGCCATGGTGGAGGTATTGGACAGCCCGTCCTTGTTCTTTAAGGGCATGGCCGGCAGTAAAATGCCGATAGCCGTGGCACACGGTGAAGGGTATGCGGAATTTTCTGACGCGAGCGCAGTCAATGAGCTGTTGGCAGATAAGTTGGTCACCATGCGTTTCATTGATCACGCTTCTCAGCCAACCACGACTTATCCGTATAACCCGAATGGTTCGCCACAAGGGCTAACCGGATTAACTAGCACAGACGGCCGATTTAGTATTATGATGCCACATCCTGAGCGGGTTATACGCAACGTGCAAAATACTTGGCAGCGTTGCGGGGACGGTGAAGACAGTGCTTGGATTCGTATGTTCCGCAATGCAAGACGCCACATTAATTAAGAATGAATTATAAAAACAACCTTGGAGATAAGTAACATGAAATTTTTGAATACCTTGTTAGCTGCAATCGTTTTAAGTTTTTCCATGAACGCCATGGCCCTTGTATCTGACGATGACGCGATTGAGTTCGTTGAGGCCATCACCAGTGGCAACATGAAGATCGTTAAAAAATACGTGGAAGCCGATGCCGCTAACGCCAATTACAAATCGTTTGCCTGGTCGCCCATCCAAATGGCAGCCAATAAAAACCAATTGGAAGTGGTTAAATACATCGTAAGCAAAGGCGGCGATTTAAATTACATCCACCCGCTATCCCACAACACTGCATTTCATTTAGCGGTATTTAATGGCTACCCAGAGATGGTTAAATTGTTGGCTGCCAGTGGTGCCGACATCAACATTAAATTAAAAGCCGACGTGTCGATTTTGCGTGCGGTTAAAGACGTGAACGATAAACCTATGGTGGAATTGTTAACCAAATTAGGCGTGAAAGAAGACGGCTGCTTAGAAGAGCGTTGTTTCTAGACTAAGCCGATACGGTAAGCAAGGGACCCGATGAAAACCGCATCGACTTTTTGCTTACTGTTAGCTAGCCTCATCACCCCATCGCTATGGCCAATCATTGGCCATGCCGATGGGGTTTTTGCTTTTAGCCCCGAGCAAGCCACCCACGTGCGTACTTTAGCGGCCTCCTGCGCCGCCTGCCACGGCACGCAAGGCAATGCCATGGTAAAAGAGGGCGGCAATGCCAGTGAAGAGAACTACCCGGTTTTAGCCGGCAGGACGCGCGAGGATCTATTGAGCAAATTGCTAGGCTTTAGGGACGGCACACGCAAGGCCACCATCATGCACCAACACAGCAGGGGTTTAAGCCTGGAGGAAATCGACATGCTGGCCACGCATTTTTCCATGCAAAAACGCGTCATACGGCCGCCCTTAAGCCCGCAAAAATTAGAGGCCGAGCATGGCTGAGCATTTTAATAGACGGGCTTTTATCAAGGCCATGGGCGCAACCGGCTTGGTTTTAGCTAGCCGACCTAGCTTGGCCATGGCCAGCAAGCCATCCATGGGGCGCGTGGTCATCGTTGGCGGTGGTTATGCCGGTGCCACGGCCGCGAAATACCTGCGCTTGTGGAGCTTGGGTGCCATCGAGGTGGTGCTGGTCGAGGCCAACCGCCAGTTTGTATCATGCCCCATGAGCAACTTGGTGTTGGGTGGCAGCAAGAGCATCAACGAGCTGACTTTTGGCTACGATGGCTTGCAGGCCAATCACGGTGTTATTTTTAGGCATGACACGGTAACCGCCATAGACGCATCCCTTAAGAAAATCACCATGCTGGGCGGCACACTCGGTTACGACCGATTGATCGTGGCGCCGGGCGTGGATTTTAATTACCAAGAATGGCCCATGTTGGCCAGTTCGGACGCGCAAAAACAAGTGCCGCATGCCTGGAAAGCCGGTTGGCAAACGGTCAATTTACGGCAACAGTTGGAGGCCATGGCAGACGGCGGGGTGTTTGTTATGAACGTGCCCAAGGCGCCTTATCGCTGCCCCCCTGGCCCATACGAACGGGCTTGCCAAGTGGCCAGTTATTTCAAGCAGCATAAGGCCAAAAGCCGTGTCATCGTGCTCGATGCCAACGCGGAAATCATTTCCAAAAAAGGCTTGTTTGCTAAGGTCTTTAACGAAACCTATGCCGGCATCATCGATTACCGACCAGACAACGCTATAAGCAGCATAAATTTGGCGACTAAAACGGTCAGCACCGAATTCGATAGCATCAAGGCCGACGTGCTGAACTTTATTCCGCCGCAACGCGCGGGTAAAATAGCCCAATTAGCCGGCTTAACGGAAAAAGA
>CALFXV010000128.1 GCA_937957775.1 uncultured Methylotenera sp.
GCAGCATTCCCATAAAAAATCCACGTCCAATTTAGCCGCCTCAGCTTGCGCGCTGTCCATAAAGCCGGCTAATGGCTGTTCAAAGCGCATCAAGACATGATTGGTTTTGACTTTGCTGCGTTTGCCGCTGGCTGACTCGATTTGCATGGATCCTTGCGCTTCGGTCATGATGGACGCCACTTTAAAGCTGCCGTCCTCTTCAAAAAATACGTTCATGCTGGGCTTTCTATACGTGGCTTGCTGCCGATTTGGCTAGATGGCCACCATTTTACCTTGGAATAGCAGAATCGGGATTAGCAGAATCGCTTTGATGCACGATAAAATAGGTGGCAATTAACTTAAGCCCTATCGCACGCTATGGACCAACGCATACCCGTCACCCTGCTCACCGGCTTTTTAGGCAGCGGCAAAACCACCTTACTCAATCATTTGCTCCACCACAGTGGCATGCGCGACACCGCCGTCATCATCAACGAGTTAGGTGACACCGGCTTGGATCAAATTTTTGCCCAAAGTAATTTGGCTTTAAGCGTGGAAAGCGAGCACATCGCCGACAACACCGTGTTGTTAAGCTCAGGCTGTTTATGTTGCACCTTAAAAAACGAGTTGGCCGACACCCTGCGCGATTTGTTTTTCAAGCGTGCGCTCTCCGCCATACCGCAATTCAATCGATTGATCATAGAAACCACCGGCCTGGCCGACCCTGGGCCTATCCTGGCTAACCTAATGAACGAGCCGGTGATTGAATCGGTTTACCGTTTGGACGCGGTGGTGGTGACCATAGACAGCGTCTACGGTTTGCAGCAGTTGGCAGAAAACCAAGAAGCCCTTAAGCAAGCCGCGGTAGCCGACGTCTTGGTCTTAAGCAAAACCGATTTAGCCGACGCGCCAAGCCTCGCCAGCTTAGAGGAAAAACTAAGCCAAATTAACCCCGGCGCCACTTTGCATCGTATTAGCCACGGGCAATTGGATCCGGCCTACGTGGTCGACGTAGGGCTGTTTGATGCAGACAAAAAACAGGCTCAGCCACAGCGCTGGTTGCGTAGCCCTAGCCCACGGCCAAGCACGCTAGGCCAGTTGGCGCAAAAAGCCAATCACGACGGCATCATCAGCTTTACCGTTGTCTTGCCTAGCCCCATTAATTGGTCGCAATTAAAACCGCATTTATTGAAGTTTTGCCAGACTTACGGCAAGCATTTATTACGACTAAAAGGCATTATCCATGCCGCCGACCAAGCAGCGCCACTGGCGATACATGCGGTGCACTTCACGCCCTACCCACCGACCTTATTGGAGGGCTGGAGCGAACCAGAAAAATTGTCTAGGGTGGTGATCATCGCTAAAGACATCGATGAACTCGCCTTAAGAAAAGCCTTCATGACGTTCTAGGCAGCAAGCCTACTGACAGGCTTACAGATTGCTTAAACTTTTAACATGGGTCATGACGCTGCGACCCAAGGCATGCAAGGCATAGCCGCCCTCTAACACCGACACAATACGATTCTGCGCGTGCCGCTTGGCCACCGCTTTGAGCGCCTCCGTTACCCACAGGTAATCGGCCTCACGCAAGGCCAAGCCACCCATGTCGTCTTCACGGTGCGCATCAAAACCGGCGGACACCAAGAGCATTTGCGGGGCAAAGCGCTCTAAGGCTGGCAGCCAATGCTCGCTTACCGCGGCCCTAAACGCCTCGCCATCAGTGCCGGCGGGCAAAGGCACGTTAACGATATGAGCGTTGCCGCTGTCGGCGCCAGAATGCGGGTAAAAAGGGTGTTGGAAAGTGGAACAAAACAGCACGCGCCCGTCGTCTTGAAAAATGTCTTGCGTGCCATCGCCGTGATGCACGTCAAAATCCACAATGGCGACCCGTTCTAAACCGTATTGATCCAAGGCATGCGCCGCACCCACGGCCACATTATTGAATATGCAAAAGCCCGATGCGCCTTGGCGCTTAGCGTGATGACCGGGTGGGCGCACATTGCAAAAAGCATTGTCCACTTGGCCGGCCATGAGCAAATCCACTGCCGCCACCACCGCACCGGCTGCGTATAAAGAGGCGTCCAGCGTGTAGGCGTTCATCGAGGTGTCGCCATCCAAATCGACCAAGCCGCTTTTGGGCGCTTTTTCAAACACCCAATTGATGTAATCCTCACTGTGCACCCTAGCCAATTGCGCGCGAGTGGCTTTTATTGCCTGCTGCTGATTTAGAAAATCAAACAAGCCGGAGGCAATCAACTGGTCTTTTACTGCATAAATGCGTGCCGGGCATTCCGGGTGATCCGGACCCATGTCGTGTTTTAAAAACTCGTCGTGACTGATGTAAGCGGTGCGCATAATGGAATCAATTACAAGGCTTTATACACCAGCTTGATGCTGGCATCGTCGGGATGGGCCACGGCATCAAAGCCCAAGCGCTTCATCAATTTCAACAAGGATGACTTTGTCGGCAAGCAAGCAACGCTGGATGCACCCGACCGTTTCCGCATCGTTTATGGTGAGGTGGATGCGTCCAATGTCGACG
>CALFXV010000129.1 GCA_937957775.1 uncultured Methylotenera sp.
GGAGTTCAGACGTGTGCTCTTCCGATCTGCCCACACAATGCAGCTCGCCGCGGGCCAAAGCGGGCTTGAGCATGTTGCCCGCGTCCATCGCGCCCTCGGCTTTACCGGCGCCGACCATGGTGTGAATTTCATCGATAAATAGAATGGTCAGGCCTGCGTCTTGCGACAACTCTTTCAACACCGCTTTTAATCGCTCTTCAAAATCCCCACGGTATTTTGCCCCAGCCAACAAAGCCGCCATGTCCAAAGACAAGACTTTTTTGCCTTTCAGGCTATCCGGCACTTCGCCGTTGACGATACGCTGCGCCAAGCCTTCAATAATCGCGGTTTTACCCACGCCAGGCTCACCGATCAAGACCGGGTTGTTTTTAGTGCGGCGCATCAAAACTTGGATGACTCGGCGAATTTCATCGTCACGGCCTATGACTGGATCAAGCTTGCCTAATGCAGCACGCTCGGTCAGATCCACCGTGTATTTTTTTAGCGACTCCCGATTCGATTCGGCATCCGAGGCATTCACTTGCTCGCCGCCTCGCACTGCACTGATGGCCGACTCCAAGGCCGCTTTAGCAAGACCGTGCGCCTTGAGCAATTTGCCGGCCGCACCTTTGTCCTCTAGCAAGGCCAATAAAAACATTTCACTGGCGATAAAACCGTCACCGCGTTTGACGGCCAACTTATCGGTGACATTAAGTAGGTTGTTTAGCTCGCGTGAAATCGTTACTTCCCCGGCGCTGTCTGTGCTTTTAGGCAGGTTGGCGATAGCACTGATCAAGCCGGCTTTTAGCGGCGCCAAATGCACGCCAGCATGAGCCAACAAGGCGCTGCTGCCGCCGTCTTCTTGCTTAATTAAGGCATCCAGTAAATGCAAAGCCTCTATGGTCGGGCTGTCATTGGCCACAGCCAAGCTTTGTGCATCATTGAGTGCTTGCTGAAACTTGGTGGTTAATTTATCAAAGCGCATGCTTGACTCCAGTAATGTTGATATACCTTTATCATGGGGGCGATAGCCTAATTTTCAATATATAATGAGAGTGGCAAAATGCAGCGCGCATTGGGCGCAAACCGCCAGTCATGGCAACCGTAAAAAGGCTAGGCCTAAGCATTTCATGGAATCACATTTGTTAAGCGACAAGCACAGCGACGAACCACAAGCCAACCCGGCCTGGAGCATACTGGACACCCCAGAGCAATGGATGCGCTTTAGCCAAAATGTGGGCAACGAAGCGCAACCCTTAGTTGAATCAAGCTTGTTGCTAGATGGCTTACGTTGCGCCGCCTGCTCAGGCACAGTAGAACGCGGCTTAAGCGGCTTGCCGGGTATCGTCAGCGCACGCGTGAGCCTATCCAAAAAGCGTGCCGTGGTGGTCTGGTCTGCAGAATTAACCCAACCTTCCACCATCTTGGCCGCCATCCAAAAAATGGGTTACAGCGCCAACCCCGCCTCGCACAATGAAAGCCAACTCAACGCCACCCAAAAAAATCGCGCGGCATTTTGGCGCTGGTTAGTGGCGGGCTTTTGCATGATGCAAGTCATGATGTACGCCAGCCCAAGCTACTTCACCAAAACCGGCGAAATCGAAACCGACATCCAGCTTTTGCTTAACTGGGCGGCCTGGCTATTAAGCTTGCCGGTCATGCTGTTTTCCAGTCGTTCGTTTTTTAGTAACGCCTGGCACGATTTAAAAGCCAAACAGATCAGCATGGATTTACCGGTCGCCTTGGGCATAGGCATCACTTTTGTGGTCAGCTCAGCGGCCACCTTTGACCCCAGTGGCTGGTGGGGCGACGTGGTTTATTTCGATTCCTTGACCATGTTTGTGTTCTTTTTGCTCTCCGCGCGCTTGATTGAAGTCAAGCTGCACAGCAAAACGCTGGGAGCGATGGAGGCCCTAGTCAGCCGCATTCCAGAAAATACCGAACGGCAAAATACCGACGGCAGTTACACGCGCGTGATTAATAGCCAATTAAGCGTGGGCGACATCGTCCGGGTCAACACCGGCGAAGCCTTCCCCGCCGACGGCTTATTGCTGTCTGGCCAAACCAAGGTCGACGAATCCTTGTTGACCGGCGAATCCACCCCCATCCATAAAAACCAGGGCGAACACGTCGTGGCCGGCAGCTACAACCTCGGCGCCACCGTTACCATGCGCTTAGAAACGCTGGGCGAATCCACCCAGTACGGGCAAATTGTGCAGCTGATTAACCAAGCCGCCATAGAAAAACCGCGGCTATCGCAACTGGCCGACCGCGTCGCCAGGCCTTTCTTATTTTTCATCTTAGTAAGCGCCGTGCTATCCGCGGTTTTGTTGTGGGAGCAAGGTCATGGCCTGGCCTTAATGACGGCGGCGGCGGTATTAATTGTCACCTGCCCGTGCGCCCTATCGCTGGCCACACCAGCAGCCATGCTAGCCAGCGCCAGCGCTTTTGTGAAACGCGGCATTTTAATTCGGCACTTGCAGGCCATAGAAAGCTTAGACCAAATCGACACGGTCATTTTTGACAAAACCGGCACGCTGACCGACAACCACATCGCCGTTAAATCCTTGAGCGTTAAAGACGGCCTCAGCGAAGCGCAAGCCCTAGCCATGGCCTCGGCTTTGGCCGGCCAGTCCATGCACCCGATCGCCATGGCCGTGGCTTACGCTGCCAAGCAGAATCCACTGGCCGCCGCGCTAAGCATAACGCTGGAGCAAGTAGAAGAGCAGGTAGGCGCAGGCATGCAGGGCCGCTTCGAGCAACGCCCATTAAAACTTGGCTCGGCCGCCTTTTGCGCTGTGCACGGCGATCAACTGCAAGCCAGCGACGAACGCTACCAACAGGTTTACCTGGCTGATGACAGCGGCTGGTTGGCCACGTTTAACTTACAAGAAGCCATCAAAGCCAACACAGCCCAGGCGATTGCCGCTTTGCAGCAAGCCCAGTTGGACGTGGAATTGCTCTCTGGTGACCAATGGCACACGGTAAAAAACACCGCAGCCTTGGTCGGCATCAAGGTGTTTCAAGCCGCTTGTAGCCCAAACGACAAATTGCAACGCTTGCAAGGCCTAAAACTGCAAGGTAAAAAAGTCTTGATGGTGGGGGACGGCTTAAACGACGGGCCTATCTTAGCCAGCGCCCATGTCTCGATTGCCATGGGCAAAGGCGTGCCCCTAACGCTCGCGCATGCCGATTACGTTTTATTAAACGGCGACATCAGCGAGATACCGGCACTGATCAAACACGCCAAAAAAACCATGCGCATCATTAAGCAGAATATCGCGTGGGCGGTCATTTACAATGCCGTGTGCATCCCGCTGGCTTTCTTTGCTTGGTTAAGCCCATGGCAAGCCGGCTTAGGCATGGCCACCAGCTCATTGATCGTGGTGCTTAACGCCTTGCGCTTAAGCCAATTTAGCTGTTCCAGCGTTAATTCTTCTAAGGCCTAAGCATGGACATATTGTTTGTACTCATCCCCCTATCTGTCGTGCTGGCATTAGTGGTGCTGGCTGGTTTATGGTGGGCAGTCTACCGCGGTCAATTTGAAGACATAGAAGAAGAAGGCCGGCGCATTTTCGAAGAAGACAAAGAGTAAGGCCGACACCCATCCATGCAAACTGCTTTACTGTATAGCTCCCTAGTCATGGGCTTGGCCGGTGGCCCGCATTGCGTGGCCATGTGCGGGGCTGCCTGCAACGCTTTTACACAAGATGCCGATAAACCCTACGCCATAGGCTTATACCATCTAGGGCGTTTATGCGGCTATGCCTTGTTGGGCGCCATCGCCACCTTTGCCATACAAAGCATAGCGTGGCTGTCCAACTACAGCGCGATTCTGCATCCCTTGTGGACCTTCTTTCACGTTTTGGTATTTTTTTGGGGGCTGTTATTGCTGATCTTCGCCCGCCAACCCATCTGGGTAGACCAAGCTGGGCGTAGCATTTGGCGGCACGTAAAAAAACTCAGCCGGCTCAATGGCGGCTATTTCTACGTGGGCCTATTGTGGGCATTGATGCCTTGCGGCTTGCTTTACTCGGCCTTGATTATCGCCTCGTTTAATGGCAACCCATTGGCTGGCGCTCTTAGCATGGTGGCCTTTGCCTTGGGCTCGGGCATCGCCTTGTTTTTTGCGCCTTGGGCTTGGTTAAAACTTAAATCCAGCGTGGTGGAACCCTACGGCATGCGCCTAGCCGGCCTCATGTTAAGCGCTGCCAGCGCATGGGCGATTTGGATGGCGCTCAGCCACAATAGCAAAGTCTGGTGTAATTAACTTACCAAGCTAACAAGCGCAAACCCTCTTGCGCGGTTTGCCATGCCAGGTAAACCTGCTTATCCCGATTCAGTAATTGCGGGTAGTCGGCTTTACCGTTGGTTTCCGCCAAGAGCTTAGGCTCGCTCCAATTCCTGCCACCGTCATCGGAATACTTGCCAAGAATTTTGTGGGTCTTGGCTTCGCTTTCACGCCAAACCAGGTAGACATTTTCTCCCACACTCAATAAAGCCGGGTGGCCCGCTAGGTTTTTACTGCCGGCGAATTTTTTAGCCGGGCTTGAGGCCCACGCCACGCCATCCATGCGCGCGTAATACAAACCGGCGGACTGGCCATTGGCATCGTTGCCACCATCGAACCAGGCCATGTGGTAGCCCCACCAATCTTGGCCCTCGCCACCACTGGCCAAAGCGGCCCCGTGGTGTGGGCAACCGTCTATCTTCCAGCGGCCATAGGTGGCGCGCTTAATGACCGCGGGCTGACTGGCACTGCTTGGAATTTCCGCTATCATGTGGTCGCGCTCGTTGCCTGCAAAAACATGCCGCCAC
>CALFXV010000130.1 GCA_937957775.1 uncultured Methylotenera sp.
AAGCTTACTCGCACATCCTCACTGTGGAAGACCCCATAGAGTTTGTCCATACGCCTAAAAAAAGTTTGATTAATCAGCGTGAAGTTGGCCCGCATACCCATTCCTTTAGCAATGCCTTGCGCTCGGCTTTGCGTGAAGACCCCGATGTGATTTTAGTTGGCGAATTACGTGACTTGGAAACCATACGCTTGGCCTTGACTGCAGCAGAGACTGGGCACATGGTGTTTGCTACCTTGCACACCAGTTCCGCGGCAAAAACCATAGACCGAATTATCGATGTGTTCCCGGCGGCGGAAAAGGAAATGGTGCGTTCCATGTTGTCGGAATCCTTACGCGCGGTGATTTCGCAAACCTTGTGTAAAACCAAGGACGAGCAGGGCCGTGTCGCTGCCCATGAAATCATGCTGGCGACACCAGCGATACGCAATTTGATTCGTGAGGCCAAGGTGCCGCAAATGTATTCAGCCATTCAAACTGGACAAAACGTCGGCATGCAAACCCTGGATCAATGCCTGCAGGAGCTGGTAAAACGCAACTTGATTTCAGTGGCTGAGGCTAAGTCCAAAGCTGCAAATAAAGACACAATTTTTGCTTAAGTGTCGGTTTGAAAGCCTTTAGGTAAACCATGGAAAAAGACCAGGCAGAAAAATTTATACTGGATTTATTGCGCTTAACCATGGCAAAAAATGCCTCGGATTTGCTCATTACCAGTGGCTTCCCGCCGGCGATGAAGATCGATGGCAAAGTCACGCCAGTAAGCAATCAAGTTTTGTCTTCTTTGCAAACGCAAGCCATCGCTCGCGTCATGTTGACAGAGCAGCAACTGGCTGATTTTGAAGTTAGCCAAGAATGCAATTTTGTCGTCAGCCGGACTGGTTTGTCGCGTTTTAGGGTAAACGCCTTTATACAGCGTGGCGCGGTTGCTTTGGTGTTTAGAATGATAGCGACCAGCATTCCTGACTTCGAGGGCTTAGGCTTGCCTGCGGTTGTAAAAGACATCGCCTTGGCCAAGCGCGGTTTAATCTTGTTTGTGGGCGGATCCGGATCCGGCAAATCCAGTTCATTGGCTGCCATGGTGGGTTACCTGAATGCCAATAGCAGCGGGCACATTTTAAGCATAGAAGACCCGATAGAGTTTTTGCATGCGCATCAACAATGCATAGTGAGTCAACGAGAAGTGGGTGTGGACAGCCATGATTGGGCTAGCGCCTTGAATAACGCCTTGCGCCAAGCGCCCGATGTTGTGGTCATAGGGGCCATTAGAGATAGGCTTAGTATGGAACACGCTTTGGCTTTTGCTGAGACCGGGCATTTGTGTATTGCGAGCTTGCACGCAAACAGCACCCATCAAGCCATAGACCGTATCGTGAATTTCTTTCCGGAAGAAAGGCGCAATCAAGTGTTAATGGATTTGTCCTTGCATACCAAAGCCATGGTTGCGCAACGCTTGATACCACTCAGTCAAGGCAAAGGACGAGTAGCAGCGGTGGAAGTGATGCTCAACTCTCCCTTGATAGCCGATTTAATTGCCAAAGGCGACGTGCAGGCTATCAAAGACTGCATGGCAAAAGCCAAAGATTTTGGCATGCAAACCTTGGATCAAGCGCTGTTTAATTTATACACAGACGGCTTAATTACGTACGAGGATGCCTTACTCAACGCCGATTCGGAAAACGATTTGCGTTTAAAAATCAAATTGGCTTTTGACGCAGCTAAAGCGCAGATGCCAGCGGCGGATTTAACTCAGATAAACGTCGTTTAAGGACTAGGCTTGGTAGACCAATTGGCCGTTGACTAAAGTGTATTTGACCTTGCCTGCCATTTCCAGACCAGTGAACGGGCTGTTCTTGCCTTGACTTTTTAAATTGCCGGCCTCGACCTTCCAGTATAGCGACGGATCAAATAGGCAAATATCGGCATCGCTATTCACCGACAATTGGCCCGCGGGTATACCCAATATTTTGGCAGACGACGCGCTAATTAGGCCTAAGGCTTTAATTAGGCTGATTTTTTCTTGATTAGCCCATTTCAAGGTCAGGGGTAGCAACAATTCTAAACCGCTGGCGCCAATTTCCGCTTCTGCAAAGGGTGCTAATTTGCCATCGTCATCCACCGGTGTGTGGTCCGAACAGATGGCATCTACGGTGCCGTCTTTGAGTCCGACACTTATGGCGGCTTGGTCGCGTTGGCTGCGTAAGGGTGGTTTAAGGTGGCAGTTGCTATCAAAGTAAGCCAGGTCGTGTTCAGTGAGGTGCACGTGGTTGGCGCTGACGTCGCAACTGATAGACAAGCCTTGTTTTTTCGCCTCCCGTATCATGTTTATCCCTTCAGCAGTGGATAAGCGGCTGATGTGGAGTTTGGCGCCAGTTTCTTTAGCTATGCGCAATAAGCCAGCCAATGCCAAGGCTTCGGCCGCGCTAGGGATGCCTTTAAGGCCTAAGCGACTGGCCACTTCGCCATCATGCGCGACGCCGTCTTTTGCCAGAAACGCATCTTCGGCATGCAGAAATAAAGTGTAGCCAAAGGTGGCGGCGTATTCCATCGCTCGCCACAACACTTGCGTGTCGGTAATCGCCATATTGGCCTGCGAAAAACCGACGCAGCCTGCTTCACGTAATTCGCCCATTTCAGCCAACACGGCGCCTTGAAGTTGCCTGGTTAATGCGCCCAAGGGATAGACGTGAGCTAAATTCAGTTGCTTAGCGCGGTGTTTTAACATTTTTACCAGCCCCGGTTCATCTAACACTGGATCGGTATCTGGCGGGCAGGCTAAGCTGGTAACGCCGCCGGCAACAGCGGCTTGCAATTCGCTGACTAAGGTGGCCTTGTATTCCTCACCCGGTTCACGCAACCTAGCCGATAAATCCACCAAGCCAGGGCAGACGATTAGATTACTGGCGTCTATAGTATGGTTGGCGACAAACCCAGCAGGGGCCTTGCCTAACGCTAGAATTTTACCTGCGCCTACGTAGACGTCTAACTGGCTGTCTAGCTGGCTAATTGGGTCGATAACGCGGCCATTTTTTATGTGTATTTTCATGACTGGGTTCCTGATGGTTGGCCGCCGGCAAGGATGGCCATGACGGCCATGCGTATGG
>CALFXV010000131.1 GCA_937957775.1 uncultured Methylotenera sp.
CATTGGTCATGTGTGCTTGCGGACAAACCGTATGATACCAGTGCGGCGGTCTTTTCTTGATGGTCCACCACCACGGCCCAATCGTATAAACCAACTTGCATATGCGGGCTAGCCTTGTCACCAGCCGACAGACTGGGCAAGGTTTCCAACTGCCTAGCCAAATCATAGGAAAAGTAGCCAAGCGCACCGCCAGCAAAGGGCCATTCGCTGCTTTCATTGACTGGATAAGCGGCCAATAGGCGCTTTAATACGCTAAAGGCGTCCTCTTCAGTCACCGTTACCTCACCCTGCTGGCTGACCTCGGTTTTTATGACTGCTCGACCACTGTCTAGCACTTCGTCGCTGGTGACGGTAACAAAGGGTTGCGCTACCAATATGTCAAATCGACCGTACTCACTCATGGGTTGGCCGCTGTCTAAAAACATAGGCCAAGGCAAGTGGGCTATCCGTTCAAATAAACGGCTGCTATCAACGCAATATGGAATAGCGTGCTTAAGCATGCCCTCTCCTCAAATTGGCCACAGCGTAAGCGGGAAAACAAACAGCTGCCATGCGCTGGGCGGATCTGCTACCACGCTGTGCTAGCGGCATATATTCGTTCACTGATGAGTAAGCCATACCTAGTTGCTGTGCCAAACTGGCTAACAAAAAGTCGCCCACTCCTGCCCCAATCAATACGCATTGCGATTTGTCACTTAATGAAGCGAGATGCTGTTCTATGGCTAACTGCAACTGCTGCAACTGTAGCCGCTTAAAGGCCTGCGCTAAGGCTTGCCAATCCGCCAAGGGGGCATCGTCGGCATCGCGCCCTATCATGCGCGCCAGACGGCGCGCACAAGCCTCTAGGCTTTTGTCTGCCCCATCAGCCGTTTCTGCACTGTATTCGCTCATCGGCAAATCGCCCGTTAGGCTGTAGACATCCGCCGTGGTCGCAAAATGCTCGGCAGCCAGATTAATTGATAGTCCCTGAAACGCGATTTTTTGTGCCAAGGCCATTAAGGGTGTGCGTACCACCCCAGTGTAAATTAATTCGTTTGTTTGCATGCGCGTGGCGTCGCTAAAGCCCATGATTTTTGGTTCACCATCGCAGATTAAAGCCAAATCGGTAGTGGTGCTGCCTATATCGATAAACAAAGCCAGGCTTACATGGCTGGCTAAGTATTCTATGCTGGCCAACCAATTCATAGAGGCGATACGGTGCGTTTGGCTTGCCACTTCATGCAGACTTAGCCAATGTTGGTAGCCCGCATAAAACAGCATGGGCTCGGCTAATTTCTTACTTAATAAGCCGGCAATTTGCCGGACGCCGGCAGCGCGATTGGGGAAAATATCCGCCAATTCTCCGGTCATGGTGACGCAATGCACATGCCCCATCGCTGACACAGCAAATTCCGACAAGACCTGATCAACGGCTGCACTCAAGGCATCTAAACCTCGCCACAAGGGGCAATATAGTTGACTTACGGCAAGCCTGCCCACGGCATCGATGCGCACTGCTTTAAGGTGCGCGCCACCCACATCCCAACCTATAACAGGCAGCAAGGCGTGCTCTACTGGCGTATGCTCAAGCGTCGTTTTCATACAAGCTAATGTCCACTCGATTTTTTTCTATTAAGGGTAATTTAAAGCGCGCAGACAACACGCAAGACAAAATAAGTTCGGCTGGATTGCAAGCCATGGCCTCACGCAAGCCAACGTAGCTGCTGGTTAAACGCGGATTAATGTCTATGACATAGAGGGCATCTTTCTGCGTATCAATAATGACATCCACCCCTACATAAGCCAAGGCATCCGGTAACATTTTAGCCATTTTGCGTGCCAGCGTCTCAAAACGTGACCAATATTGACTGAGGCCATTAACGCTAATGCCATGCAAAACAAATCCATCATCCTGCATGCTCACGTGTTGTTGATTGACACTGAGCAACCAGGCCTGACCGTCCCGACAGAGCATGCAAAAACTAGCGGCAATCCCGGACTGGTAAGCTTGTGCAAAAAAATGCTGGCTGCGATCCTCTTTTTGCATCCAATCGCGCATGGCCATGATGCTAGCAAAATACTGTATTCCCTCACAACCGGCGCCATCTTCGGGCTTAACCAACCAAGCTTCCTTGGATTGCGCCAATTGGGCAAAATAATCATCGCGAACGACGTCTTCTCCCGCATGCACTGGCAGCGTGTGTATGCCGGCAGCCTGCATGGCTTCAAAACTTAAG
>CALFXV010000132.1 GCA_937957775.1 uncultured Methylotenera sp.
TCCAGCAACCACAATACACTGTGGGCTTGCGTTTTTAATAAGCGCATCCACACGCTAAACACCTCGGCGCTGATCTTGAATGTTTGGTTGAAGCAGCAGTAAACAAAAGCGCCTTCTGGCAGCTGGCAACTGGCTCTAGTGGGGGCGTCGGCCAATGGGCGTTGGCTATCGTTGGCTTGGTAACAGGGCAGTATGGCTAATTTTTCTGCGTAATCAATCGCGCTAGCGGCGGGAGTGATGAAGGCATCGCTGATCAAGTAGTCAAACAATGGCCGTTTATGGCCGTTTGCAAAACCGACATGACCCATGCTGCCAGGAAAGCCCAACCAATTGACATGGATGATAGCCGGCTTTAAGGCGACGATGCCGCTGCGGCTGGTTTGCGTGTAGCCGCTTAAATCCACCAGTATGTCTATGGCATGCTGGTTAATTTTTTTAGCCGCCTCGGTTTCGGATAAAGCTTGGATATCGTGAAACTGATCGAAGGCTTTTTCTAGCCTTAATCTGGCTGGTGATAGGTCGTTTTTACAGTACGAGTAAGCGTAAATTTCATATGCGGATCGATCGTGCTGCTCGATTAGCTCGGTGATTAAAAAGGCTAGGGGGTGCAATCTAAAGTCAGCGGACAAATAGCCTATTTTAAGCTTGCGTTTATTGGCTCGGTCATGACCATGTTGGTAATTAAACGAGGACGGTGCGTTTTGCGCCAACAAGCGGCCAAAGCGCTGTGCCACCCATGCATCCGCGCAGCGTAATTGCTCGGCTGGCGTGGTGCCTGGCATGGCTAAGAAGGCGAACGGCGATATTTGCGCGCGCGGGTCGGTGGCTAAGGCATGGCGTATTGCTGCAATCTGCTCAGGCAAGTCGTGCCAATCGCAAACATGCTGTTTTTGATGCACCAGGTGCACCTTGGCATGATGCAGTTGCGGGTTAAGGCTAAGCGCACGTTGATAGCTAGCTATGGCTAAATCAAGTTGGCCTAACTCACGCTGCACGTTGCCTAGATTGTTGTGCGTGTCCGCATCATTGGGATCGAATTGCAGTGCCGCTTGGTAATGCTGGGCGGCTTCCTGAGGCTGGCTAAGTTCACGTTTGGCATTGGCTAAATTGTAGTGCAGGGCCGCCTTGTCCATGGCGTCTTGAGGCTGCAAGCTCAATGCTTCATTAAAGCACTCCGCAGCCTGGCGGTATTGGCCTTCTGTATGCGCCTGATTACCACTCAGCATTAAGCAGTGGCCCAGTGCTAAGCGGCTTTGATCATTAGGGCCATGGCTGTGCAACAAACGGCGGTAGCAGGCGGCAGCATCGACTATGCGCTGGCTTTGGTAAAATAGGATAGCCAACAACTGCAATGCGTCGTGGTGATCGGCTTGCTGGTTTAGCAGGACTTGCAGCTTAGCTTCAGCGGCTTGCGGCTGACCGGCTTGATAAAGTGATAGGGCTTGGTCGTAAACGGTGTTGGCCATGCTTTAATTTTAACCTAAAGTCGTTTTTATGCCACTTGCGGCGACGGCAGGCAGGTTGCGAGCCAGTTTTTTTAAACCCAATTTACGCAATAAGAAACGGTTGGGGTTGATAAGGCTCAGCATGGTTGGGTTAATTGCTGGGCTTTCTTGGCAAATTAAGCTGGCCAGTATCTCGCCGCAATAGGGCGCGCTGGTAAACCCTCGGCTACCGTGGGCTAAATTGACATACAGTCCATCTGACCAGGGCAGGGAGGTTGGGTTGGCATTCGGTCTTGGCGGCGCTGCCATTATGGCGGCATGATCTAATAATTCTCCGACTAAAGGGAAGTAATCGACGCTGGTGCATCGAAACGACACGCGACCGCCCACTACGCTGTTTTTTAGGCTGTCGTGTAAAGCGGGGGAATAGCTGTTTAATTTGTTTAAATTAGCCTGGTGATCGTATTCGTCTATGGCGAGCGACTGGTCTGATGAAAAACTGGCGCCTAGCGTATGCACGCCTTGCTCGGCAGGGCTTAAGTAGCCGTCACTGCAAACAATGCTGCGCAATGCCAAGCTGACTTCGCTGGCTTTGACCAGGCTAAGTTGCCCGCGTACCGATAGGGTTTTTAGCTGCAGACTCATGCCTAGGTTTTCGGCCTGATTGGCATTAGCCAGAATGACGGCGTCGGCTTTTTCTAGGCATAGTTCGCCTGCGTAAATTTCAAATAGCCCATTATTTTTCAATACTTTATTGGGATTTGTTGATGTTTTTACACTGATGTTCGGATGCGAAATTAGTGCGCGGCATAGGGCTGCCGGATTTAGCCAAGCCGCGTTGGCAAAGTATAAGGCAGGATGAGGCAGCGCCAGGCCGGCTTGTTGACCGGCTTGCGTTGGGTCAAGTAATTGCACGTGTTGGGCTGCTTCTTTCCACGACAGTACTTTTTCTAATCTGGCTAATTCTCTGTCATTAAAGCCCAGTTGCAGCATGCCACAGGCATGAAAATCCTTGGTTTGCAGCTGCAGTTTGCTAATCAATTCCAGGCTGTATAAATAGCCAGCCAAAGCAAACTGACTGGCGCTGTCGTCACCGCTTAAGCGTGGGTAGAGCATGGCTTGTGGGTTGCCGGAGGCTTCCATGGCGATGTGTTCGTGCCTTTCAATAAGGCTAACCTTGACGCCACGTTGTGCTAGGGCATAAGCGCTGCTGCAGCCGGCTATGCCAGCCCCAATTACTATGACGCTTTTAGGCGGCATGGCTTGCCCCTAAATATTGCCCGTAAAGCATTTCGCGCTTTTTGGCGTAACCGGCTTGCTTGTTGACCTGAAAGCCTGCGGCCATTAGCTTGCGACGCACTGCACTGGCGCTGGTGAAGGTGGCAAAGCTAGTGTGGCTGTTAGACAGCAAGGCCATTTGCTGAAACAAGCTGTCTTGCCACATGTCAGGATTTTTAGCTGGCGAAAAGCCATCTAGAAACCAGGCGTCGACGGCGATGTTGGGTTGCTGTTGGCTAAGGCTTTGATAGGCAGTGGCGGCGTCGCCTATTAGTAAGCTGAGCCGCACGCGCTGGTTAAATAAACTGACGTCACCCTGTTTTATTGCCTCGGGGTAGTGTGTGATTAGCGCCTCGCTAAATGGCTTCAGGGTGGGCCATTGTTGCCAAGCTTTAGCCATATCAAGTGGACTCAAAGGGTGTTTCTCAGCGCTGATAAAATGCAAATTAGCCTTAACAGGTGCGGTATCCAGCCACAATTTTGCCGCTAATAAAAAATTAAGCCCTGTGCCAAAGCCGGTTTCAGCAATAGTAAAGCATGCATTTGGGTAGTCTAGCCAGCGTTCGACCAAGCGATTAGCCTGCAAGAAAACGTAATCGGTTTCCTGCAGACCGTTGTCGCTGTTGTAGTAGACGTCTTGGTATTGCTCGGAGAATGCCAGGCCGTTTTGCCAGGAAACTGCTGCGTGCACTACAGGCAGCATGCTTAACGCTTCCACACTTTGCCGTAGGCGGCCAGTAATTGTTGGTGCATGCGACTGCCTTGCATGTTTTCTCCTAGGTTAATCAGGCCAAAATACTGTTCCGTATGATTGAGCAGTTTTTCTGCTTGGCTCAGCGTCTGTGCGCCATACATCAGCCTTAAGTTGTCTTTAAACAATGCCGGATCAGGCTGCGCCAATTCAACGCTAATCTGCACCAAATCCGATAGGCAGCGGTAGACTTTGGCGCGTTCAGTCGGTAGCTCGTTAAATTGCGCTATCCAAGCACAGCCATCTAAGATGTCATCGGTACTTTGGCAGGCTATGGCGGCCAAGGTTTTGAGTTCGCCTACGCGTAAGTCTACCCAAGTGCTGTTTGGATCAGCACACAAACCTATGAGGGTGGTGACGGGCAATTCGTCCGCCAAATCTAAATCCAATAAAGTCGATAGCAACGCAGCCGATTCGGCATGGCTTAAGGATTGCAACTTAATGGCATAGGGACGTATTAAATTGCCTACGCTGTTGTTTTCCCATTGCAGCTCTTCAACCGGATAAATTTCACTCATGCCAGGCACGATGATGCGGCAACCGGAGCCCAGCGGCAGTTTCAGCCCGGCCGCTTCCATCACCATGCCGTTGATGCGGGTGAGCCGCCCGAGAACCTGGAAGGGTGAGGTGGCGCGGGTGAGCTTGCGGCAATCGCCGAGAAAGCCTTTCCAGACCGGAGC
>CALFXV010000133.1 GCA_937957775.1 uncultured Methylotenera sp.
ACAGCGAATTTGGCGTGGCCGATTTGTTTAAAATGACGGCTGAATCCTTAACCGCTTTAGGCCGCTTTGATAAATGGTTGGTTGATCCACCACGCGATGGCGCTTTTGAATTGATTAAAGCCTTGGACGACAGCAACAGCCCGCAACGGATTGTTTATGTGTCCTGTAACCCGGCCACCTTAGCACGCGATGCTGGCGTGTTGGTCAATGAGAAAGGCTACACCCTGCAAGCAGCGGGGGTCATCAATATGTTTCCCCATACCTCACACGTGGAATCGATAGCCTTATTTGAATTGATCTAATGCATGCCTAGAAGCGAGCTAATGCCGCTTCTAGGCATGGCTTGTAGTAAATAAACAACAAGCTGTATTTTTCCCACCCCCGCTTGATAAATGTCAAATCGATGACTTGGCCCTTTGGATATGATGGCTCATCGAATTTGTGTTCGTCTTATTTATTAAGTGGAGAAATTTAAAATGAAAAAATCCTTATTGGTCGTAGCTTTGCTTTCTGCCTTTGCGCCTATGGTTGCTCAAGCTGAAGCCGGTGACATCGTGGTGCGCTTACGTGCAACTAACGTTAATCCAAACACCAAAAGTACTTTAGGTGAAACAACCAACGCTGCATACGGTGGCACTACAGCAAATACGCTTTATGGAAGCAATACAGCAAATTTGCAAGTTGAGACAAATACCATCCCTGAATTGGATATTTCCTACTATTTAACTAAAAACATTGCCGCTGAATTGATTTTAGCCGTCGGCACACGCCATGATGTAAGCGTTTCAGGAACAGGTGGTGTGGTGGGTCATGATTTAGGTAGTGTTAATTTGTTACCACCAACATTAACGGCTCAATGGCACTTTAACCCAGACCAAACCATCGATCCATATGTTGGTGCCGGTGGTGCATTTGTTCTTGGCTTGGACCGTAAATTAACAGCCAATGTATCAAGTGGCACTGCTTACTTGCCTATTCGCATTGACAGAAGTGCATTTGGTGCAGTTTTGCAAGCTGGTTTTGATGTGAACCTGCAGGATAAATGGTTGGTTAACTTTGATGTAAAAAAAATCTGGTTCAATACTGATGTAAAACTTGATGCAACTGGCGTATTGACTCCTGCAGGTTACCAAAAAATTGACAACTTAGACATTAACCCATTAGTTGTCAGTGTTGGTATCGGTAAAAAATTCTAATCTCTTCAGTTTTGTAGCGGAACTGCTGGTTCCACCTTAGCCTCTGCCTTAATCGGCAGAGGCTTTTTTTATGGACGAATAGAGGTGAAAATTAGGAGCGCAATAAATTGCTTTCCTACATGAATAAGCTGTTTAAAGAATTTTGGAGAAACGTGCGCGGTTGCGATCGGTTTGCAGGTGCTTATCAAACACCATGGCGACGGCGCGCACAAAGAACCAGCCGGTGTCAGTGACTTGCAAGCCGTCTTCTTCTAGCACCAGCATGTCGGTTTTTTCCAACGCTTTTAAGGCGGCCATTTCATCGGCAAAATAACTTTTGAAATCCAGCATGTAAGCCAATTCAATGGCCTCGTATTCCAATACGCCTTGGCACATGATGGCCATGATAACCGCACGACGGACGATGTCGTCGCGTGATAGGGCAAGCCCGCGCACTACCGGGAAGCGACCGTGATTAAGGTGGTCGTAATACTCTTCTATGGTTTTTGCATTTTGGCTATAAGTCGCGCCTACGCGGCCTATGGCGGACACGCCCAAGCTAATTAAGTCGCAATCGGGTTGGGTGCTGTAACCTTGAAAGTTGCGGTGCAAGCGACCTTGGCGTTTAGCGATAGCCAAGTCGTCGTCGGGTAGGGCAAAGTGATCCATGCCCACATAAACATAACCGGCATCGATAAATGCCTTTAAGGCGCTGCCTAACATGGTGATCTTGTCGCTTGCGGCCGGGAGCTCGTATTCGCTGATGCGGCGTTGCGGTTTAAAGCGCTCAGGCAAGTGGGCGTAGCCGTATAAGGCAATGCGGTTGGGGCGTAGCTCAACCACTTGCGCTAAAGTGCGTTTAAACGACTCCGGTGTCTGCATGGGCAAGCCGTAGATTAAATCAACGTTCACCGATTCAAACTGGGAGCGTCTGGCCGCTTCCACTAAAGAGAATACCTGCTCAGCCGGTTGGATACGGTGCACGGCTTTTTGCACTTCTGGGTCAAAGTCTTGCACGCCAAAGCTTAAGCGGTTAAATCCTAATTCAGCCAGATGCTTCAACCTTTGTGCATTAACGGTGCGTGGATCGACTTCGCGCCCACTGCGACACATCACGTCATCGGGTCGGTGCAATCGGGCGCTCCCGACACCGGGAGCCCAGGCACGGCGCCCGGCATCGTGGCCCGCAGCGGCAAGCCCGCGTCGGTGCAGGGAGCCGAACACTTCTCGGAGAGTGTGAATTTCATGCATTGCGCGGCCGCCCCGATTCGCGATATGCATGGCAATCTGGC
>CALFXV010000134.1 GCA_937957775.1 uncultured Methylotenera sp.
ACTGATCGTAAGGCAGGGTTTCCCAATCCGGCAATAAGTTGACCGTTAATTCAGGCGCGAAGTAGGGTAGTTCTTCAAGCAAGCGCTGTGCATCAAAGCCATTGGCGCTGATGATGACCAAGGTTTGTGGCGGCGTGGCGCGTTTAAGATTTAGCGCCAGTTCGGCCAAGGCGTGGCCGTCTTGACCTAGATGACTCAAGGTCACGCGTGTGGTCTGGCCGAGTTTGGGTATGGGTAATGCGCTAGGGCTCATGTACGGATTTCGTTAGGTATGGGTTGGGTTTGAGGGGCTAGCTAGGCTGTGCCACCCACTGTCAGCCCATCAATTTTCAAGGTAGGTTGACCCACCCCCACCGGCACGCTTTGGCCTTCTTTGCCGCAGGTGCCAACGCCGCTGTCTAAGGCCATGTCGTTGCCTACCATGGACACCCGTTTTAATACGTCTGGGCCATTGCCTATCAAGGTGGCGCCTTTAACCGGGTAAGTGATTTTGCCGTCTTCTATCATGTAAGCTTCGGCTGCGCTGAAAACGAATTTGCCGCTGGTGATGTCGACTTGGCCGCCGGCAAAGTTGGCGGCATACAAACCGCGTTTCACCGATTTGATGATTTCTTCGGGCGCCGCCGTGCCGTTTAACATATAAGTGTTGGTCATGCGCGGCATGGGGATGTGCGCATAACTTTCGCGTCTGGCGTTGCCGGTAATCGGCATCTTCATTAGGCGGGCGTTTAATGTATCTTGGATGTAGCCACGCAATATGCCGTCTTCGATCAGCACAGTGCGGTTAGTTGGGTTGCCTTCATCGTCCATGCTTAATGAGCCGCGTCGGTTGGCCAAGGTGCCGTCATCGACGATGGTGATGCCGCGGGCGGCCACTTGTTGACCAATTTTATTGCTAAATGCCGAGCTGCCTTTGCGATTGAAGTCGCCTTCTAAACCATGGCCTATGGCTTCGTGCAATAAAATACCAGGCCAACCGGCGCCCAAAACCACGGTCATGCTGCCGGCAGGAGCTGGACGTGCATCCAGATTCACCAAGGCTTGGTGCACGGCTTTTTGCGCGTAATCTTGCAAGACCTCGTCCGTGAAGTAGCTGTAATCAAAGCGCCCACCACCACCGCTAGAACCTTGCTCGCGGCGGCCGTTGTGTTCGGCTATGACATTGATGGATAAACGCACCAAGGGGCGCACGTCGGCCGCCATCACGCCATCGTGACGTGCCACCATGACCACTTCGTATTCGCCGGCGATGGAGGCGGTGACTTGTTTCACGCGCGAGTCGATTTGCCTGGCGTAGGCCTCCAAGCGTTCTAGCAGTTTTACTTTTTTGTCGGCAGACAAAGAAGCAATAGGGTCTTGGCTTAGGTAAAGCGGTGCGCTGGCACGCGCTATTAAGCTACTGGCCGACTGCTCGCCGCCTTGGCTGGCAATGGCTTTACTGGCTTTGGCTGCCGCTTGTAAGGCGCTTAAGCTGATGTCATCGGAATAAGCAAAGGCGGTTTTTTCACCGCTCACCGCACGCACGCCCACGCCTTGGTCTATGGAGAAATTGCCGGATTTAACCTGGCCTTCTTCTAAGCCCCAACTCTCGCTCCGGCTGTATTGAAAATACAAGTCGGCATAGTCTATTTTGTGCGACATCATGTCGCCTAATACGCTTTGCAGTTGGGTTAAGTCTAAATTAGCCGGTGCCAGTAAGTGATTTTTAGCATGGTCAAAGTGGCTGCCCAGTTGTTGGCTGCCGTCAGTCTGCGTGGTGGTGGATTTCATTTAAATTTCAGTAATGATGCGGTGTTTAAGGGCAGGCAAGCTTGCTCGCAGGCTAGCTTGGTATTTCGGGTTCATGGCGGCGATGACCACGCCTGATCCGCGCGGTAGCCTATCAAGCACCACGCCCCAAGGATCGACTATCATGCTGTTACCGTGTGTTTCACGACCGGATAAATGGTAGCCACCTTGCGCTGGGGCCATGACGTAACTTAAGTTTTCTATGGCGCGCGCGCGGACTAAGGTTTCCCAATGGGCTTTACCGGTGGTGTCGGTGAAGGCCGATGGCACGACGATGATGTTGACGTCTTTCATGGCGCGATAGAGTTCAGGGAAACGCAAGTCGTAACAAATGGACAAGCCTATTTTGCCAAAAGGCGTGTCGACCACTTTAATCACGTCACCGGATTCTATGGTTTTCTCTTCGTGGTATTGCTCGTTGCCTAGGTTGAGCCCAAACAAGTGAATTTTGTCGTAACGCGCCACTTGCTCACCTTGATCGTCATAGACTAAGCAACTGTTGCGTACCTTGTTGGGGAAGTTGCTGACCAAGGGTACCGAGCCGCCTATAAGCCAAATTTTATGTTTTTTGGCCATGCTTTTTAAGAATTGCTGTATCGGCCCTTTGCCTTCTTCTTCACGCGCGGCCACTTTGTCGGTTTCTTTAAAGCCCATCAATGCAAAATACTCGGGCAAGGCCACCAGTTTGGCACCTTGATTGGCCGCCACCTCAATTAAGCGCTCGGCTTCGCTTAAGTTGGCAGCCACATAGGGGCCAGAA
>CALFXV010000135.1 GCA_937957775.1 uncultured Methylotenera sp.
CATCGCTTAGGAAATACCCCTTGACAATCCCACTTAAATGCATGATTTTAGCCGCCGGCCAAGGCACGCGCGTGCGTCCCCTAACTAAGGATATGCCCAAACCGATGATCCCAATCTTAGGTAAACCGGTCATGGAATACCTGATAGAGCATTTGGCGCGACATGGCGTAAAAGAAATCATGGTCAATGTGGCGCATTTGAACAGAAAAATTGAACAGTATTTTTCCAATGGCCAGCGTTGGGGCGTGCAAATTGGGTATTCCTACGAGGGCAATTTTCAACACGGCGAGCTCACCGCCAGTCCGGTAGGCTCAGCCGGCGGTATGCGCCGCATACAAGACTTTGGCGGGTTTTTTGATCAAACCACCATCGTACTATGTGGCGATGCGCTGATCGATTTAGACATCACGGCGGCTTTGTTGGAACACAAGAAAAAACGCGCATTGGTCAGCGTGGTCACCATGCAAGTGCCGCATGCCGAGGTAGACAATTACGGCATCGTCGAAACCGATGAAGACGGCAGGGTGGTGTCGTTTCAAGAAAAGCCGCAACCATCCGCAGCGCGGTCTAATTTAGCCAGTACCGGCATTTACTTTTTTGAACCAGCCGCGCTTAATTTAATTCCGGCCAATCAAAACTTCGATATTGGTAGCCAATTGTTTCCCTTGTTAGTGGAAAAAAATCTGCCGTTTTATGCGCAAAATCGCCACTATAATTGGATAGACATAGGCCGTATTTCCGATTATTGGGAAGTGTTGCAACGCGTGTTGCGCGGCGAGATTTCTTACATGAAAATGCCTGGCACCGAAGTGCGACCCGGTTTATGGGTGGGCCTTAATACGCGCATAGATTGGGATAAGGTCAACATCACCGGCCCGGTCTACATCGATTCGGGCACGCAGATAGAAGCGGGCGCCGAGATCGCTGGCCCTTGTTGGATTTCACACGGCTCGCGCATAGGCAAAAATGCCAAAGTCATCCGCTCCATTTTGTTCGAATACACCGGCATCAGCGACCAAGCTGTTGCCGACGAGATGATAGTCTCAGCCAGTTATTGTGTGGATAGGGCGGGCGTCACTTACTACTTAGGCGATGACCGCTGCCCATTGCGCTGGGGCGACGCCAGACGCTAGTGACTAAGATGCCGGCAAATCGCACAGGCCGGCAGTTATGCACTATAATGCCTGCGTTTTAAAACATATCCAATTCGGAAGAGTGGCTGAGCGGTTGAAGGCACCACCCTGGAAAGGTGGCACAGGGGCAACTCTGTCGCGGGTTCGAATCCCGCCTCTTCCGCCATAAATTATTCCCCAACACGCTCGTTATATGAGCCATGTAAACGCTACAATTACACCATGGCTTTTTCCTCGGATACCCTGATTATTTGCGCTACAGCACGCTTGGTGCGTGGCATGGCTTTGCGTGAGCAACAGCAAGCAGAATCTGATAATAGGATGCAGTGGTCTGCGGCACAGGCGACCACTTTGCCCATGTGGTTGGATGGCGTAATTGAACAGGCAAACCTCCTAGGGTTATTGCCCGATGACGTATTACCCCTGACGCAATTAAGCACCTTGGCCGAGGCCCATTTGTGGGAGCAAGCCATCAACGATTGCTTGGCTAAGCATGAAGCGCGTGAATTGTTTGACGTGCGCGCGATGGCGCAGACCGCCATTGAAGCCCATGACTTGATGCTTAATTGGCAAATCAGCGATACCGACATCAATCACGATTTCATGAGCCAAGAAACGCGCCAGTTTTTGCGTTGGCGCAGCGTCTTTGCGGGTCTTTGTCATGCCCAAAAAGCCATGCCGGCCAGCCAATTAATGGCATTGCAAATCAGCTTGTTAGGCCAACACCAAGCCGCTATTCAAGCCAGCATTAAACTGCCAAAACACATAAAATTGGCCGGCTTTGATCGCATCACGCCATTGGAGCAACGCTTGTTTGATTGTTTAAGCGCTTACGGCATCCGCGTTGAGCGCATTGGCTATAAATACCCTAAACCGGCCGAAGTGGCATGCCATGGTTTGACTGATCTTAATGCAGAATGCCGGGCGGCGGTCGCTTGGGCGCAGCAGCAATTGGCCGCCCATCCCCAAGCGCAATTGGCCATCGTTAGCCCGGCCTTGAGTCATGTCAGGCGCTTGCTGACCGATTTGTTGGACGATGCTTTTCACCCGCAAACCTTGCACGGCAGTTTGCTCGAATTGCCTCGCTGTTACGATTTTTCTCTTGGATTGGCGCTGGCGGAATACCCCTTGGTAGCCAGTGCCTTGCAGCTATTTAGCCTAGCTAGCCACAAAGCCA
>CALFXV010000136.1 GCA_937957775.1 uncultured Methylotenera sp.
AATTTGGTGCTGCCGCCGCTATCGGTAGTCATGGATGACCCATTTACGGCTGCGCTAAAGGTCGTGGTGCCCGCTGAGACTAGGCTAATGGCGCCTAAACTGCCGTTGCTAGCACCGCCGACGATGCCGGTAAAAGTAATGTCGCCCGATGCGTTAGTTAAGCTTAAACCGTAAGCCTGGTTGGCGGTCGAATTGGTGGTGCTGGCAAAGGTGATGGTGCCGGTGCTGCTGGTCAAGCTGGTGGCGGCACCCAAGGTCACGGCGTCGTTATACACTTGGTTGCCGGTGGTGGTGACGCTGCCGGCATTTAGGGCGGTGCTGCCGGTGGCGTTGGTAGTGAGGCTGGCTAAAGCAGTCGTCGCGCCTAGGGTGCCGGACAAGGTATTAATGCCAGTGGTATTAAGGGTCAGCGCTTGGCCGCCGGCCGTGCTGCCTTCCACCGTGGCAAATTTAATGGCGCCGCTGCCGCTGCTGGTGACCGTGCTGGCATTGCTTAAGGTGGTGATGCGCCCAGCGGCGGACAAATCAATGTCGGTGGTGGCGGAGATATTGCCACCCAATAGCGTGCTACCTGAACCGCTGACGGTAAAGTTTTTCAAAGGCGTAGTGCCACCGACAACGCCGGTGGTGATGGTGCCGCCACTGCTGGTGAGCGTTAAACTCCAGCGCGCAGCAGTGGAGTAAGTGGCCCTTACCACCCCAGCCGCACCTGCGCAACCTGTGCCATAGGTGCTAGCACCACCGCCACCGCCACCGTAATTAGCCCCGGCTTGTCCATTACCGCCATCGGGCGATTGCGGCGCGCCGTTACCACCGGCACC
Organism: uncultured Methylotenera sp.; assembly: GCA_937957775.1. Classification (GTDB taxonomy): domain Bacteria; phylum Pseudomonadota; class Gammaproteobacteria; order Burkholderiales; family Methylophilaceae; genus Methylotenera. The sequence goes on from CALFXV010000136.1 coordinate 822, forward strand.
GGCTAGGCCGCCGCCACTGGCGCCGCCCACCCAATAAGTCGTGCTGGCTTCACTCATACCGGCTCCGCCGCCGGCTGACCCTATGGCGCCCGATGTCGCACCTGCATTACCGTTAAGGCTGCTATTAAAGGCCGAACCGGCACCACCGGTTAAATTAATGGTGCCGCCTGAACTCGTGCCGCCGGCACCCGCACTGGTGCCATTCGCACCCGCACCGCCACCAGCGGTTATGGTGGTTGCACCGGCCACCACTCTAGTGTAGCCGCCGTTGCTCGCGGCGCCACTGCTGCTGCCACCGCCGCCGCTGCCTATGGTGATAGTCACAGACTGTCCTTCACTCACGACCACGTCGCCTTGGCTAGCCCCACCGCCACCGCCGCCGCTACCCGCATTACCCGAGCCACCACCGCCGCCGCCCACGGCATAGAAAGTCACCAGCGTCACGGCCGTTGGCACGGTCCATGTTCCAGTAGCCGTAATGGTCACGCTGGTTGACCCTAAGCCATCGCCTTCCACTTTGGTGTCCACGGTGCTTAAGTTAATGGTGCCGGTGTCGGTGATGATGCTGCGATCGGCACCGGTTAAGAACAAGCCACCGGTAACAGTGAAGTTAGCCGCCCCAGTGCCGGTGAGCGTGCCGCCTAAATTGGTCGCGCCGCTGGTTTGCAATTTAAGCGAATTGGCGAAGGTGTAGCTGTCCAAGACATGGATGTCGCCGCTTTGTGTGCCGCTGCCCACGGTGATTAAAGTGAAATTGTTGCCGAATAAATCGAACTCAGCTTTGCTGATGTCTAGGGTGCTGGCACCCGCATCCGTGCCGCCAAGCAAATTGATCGCGCGACTGCTGCTGCCGGGTTTAATGGTTAGGCTATCGGTGCCAGTAATGGCCGCCGTCCACACCATCTCATTGGCGGTGAAGCTGGTCGCGCCCATACCGGTTAAGGCGGCGCTGACAGTTAAGCTACCGGTGCCGGCATTGATGCTTAGCGTTTTACCGGCACCGGCCATGGCGCTGGCAAGCGTGATATTGCCGTTGCTGGTGCTGCTGTTTAAGACCAAGTTATCGGTCATGGCCAGCGTCACGCCGGTGCCGCCTATGGATATAGAACCGGCTCCCGCTGTGGCTAGGGTTGTGGTGAAGCTACCGGCCAAACTCACGCTGGCCGGGCCGCCTGAAGCCGGCACCAGCAAATTAAACGCCTTGCCGCCTATGCTAAAGGTGTCGCTGGCACTGTTACCCAAGGTCAAGCTGCCGGTCGTGATAAACGGCGTGGTGGTGTAAAAATCGGCAAAGCTATTGCTGGCCCCGGTGAAGCTCAAATCGTAAGTGGCCAGCGCATCCATTCTGAGTTGTGCCACTTGCACGGAACCGTTAAAGGTTGCCGCCCCGGTGGTTTTATTCAGCCATAGCGTGCCGATGTTGGTACCGATGGATCCGCTGACCGTGACCAAGCCGGTGCCAGGCACGGTTGAACCACCACTGGGCTGTGCATTATTACTGAAGGTGACATTGGCCGTGCCGCTGACCGGACCAGTAATGCTGTCAACCAGAATGTTGCCATCGCCGGCTCGACCCAAGGTTAAAGTCACGCCGTCACTTAAATTGACCGCGCCCAAGGTTAAGGCTTCGCTGCCCGAACCAAAAATTTGCGACAAGGCCACGTTCGAAACGCGTGACGTGCCTTTTAAATCCACCGCGCCAAAGGCATTGATGCTGCCGCCCAATACGTTGCTGCCGGTGCCGGTTAAAATCAAACCAGCCAAGGTGGTCGGTGACATGCCATCGCCAGCCACACCAACGCCGCTTAGGGTAATGGTGCCGCTGCCGCTATTCAGCGTTAATTTGTAGGCCGAATTGGTCGTGCCCAAGGTAATGGCGCCGTTGCCGCTGTTGGCCGTTGAAGTGATGATTCTATCGACCAAATCAAAGGTGGTGGTGCGGCTGGTGCCTTTTAAATCAATGGCGCCACTGGTGTTGATGTCGCCATTTAAGGTATTCAAACCGGTGCCAGTTAGGGTCAATGCGCTTAAGGCAGCGTTAGTCCCGATGGCGCCTAAGGTGATGGCGCCGCTACCATTAGCCAGGGTTAAATTAAATAAGCCATCGACCGCAGCCAAGCTTAAATTGCCGTTGGCCGTGGAAGTGAGCGTGCGGTGCGCGCCGGTTAAGGTCATGGCGCCGCTGTATGTTTGCAAGCCTGAGGTGGTGACGTTGCCGCCTAAGCTGCTGGTGCCACTCACGGTTAGGCTAGATAAACCTGTGTAAGCCCCGGCCGTGATTAAATTAGCCGTTACTATCAAGGCGTTCGTGCCGCCGGCCATGGTGCTGCGGGTGGTCACGCTGCTGGCGCTTAAGGTAGTGCTAACGGCTAAAGTCACTGCGCCGCTGTAAGTTTGCGTGCCGCTGGTGATGACGGTGTTGGTGTATATGCCCGTGGTGCCACTGACGCTTAAACTGCCCAGTCCGGTTAGTGTATCGGCTGCACCGTTACCCAGCACAGCATCACCGGTGATGGTCAAGCCAAAGGTAGCGCCTGCTACCGTGCCATTGGTGGTAATCGTTGTACCGGCCAGGGTGGTCGCTGCAGCCAAGCTTACGGCCCCGGTGTAGGTTTGCAAACCTGAGGTAGTGATGTTGCCGGCCAAGGTGCTGGTGCCGCTCACCACCAAGCTGGAAGTGCCGGTGCTATTGGTGATGGCCGCGCCGCTGCCGCTCATCACCAGTGAGCCCACGGTGATGGCGCGTTGCAAGTCTAAAGTGGCACTGCTAATTGTCAGGGCTGTGCTGGTCGCGCCGGCACTGCCGCCTATGCTGCCGGTGCTAGCCACGCTTAAGGTGCCGGCATTGATGGTGGTAGAGCCGCCATAGGTATTGGCACCGGATAGCGTTAAGTTGCCATTGCCCGCTTTAGTCAGGGTCACGCCGCTGCCACTGATGATGCCGGTGATGCTGGCGTCGCCGCTGTTGGTGATGGATAAAGCGCTGCTGCTTGCTAAAGTAATGGCCGGCGCGCTTAAGGTGGCGGTGTTAATGGTCAGGCCAGTCACCGTGCTACCGACTGCGCCGGTGAAAGTCGTGCTGCCGGTTGTGGTGGTGGATAAGGTGAACGCGCCATTGACCGTGCTACTAAACAAAATAGCGCCGGTGCTGCTGCCGGTGCTAAGCGCGCTAGCAGCGCTTAAGGTCACCGCACCCGTGTAAGTTTGCGTTCCGCTGGTGGTGACGTTGGCGCCTAAATCACTGCTGAGCGACACGCTTAAGGAGGCCGCATTCGTGATGGCGGCATTGAGATCCATGGCACCGGTGATGGCAATGGCGCCCAATGGGTTAGTCGCGCCTACGGTGTCGGCGGTGCCGTCACCGAATACCAACGTGCCACTGCCTAAGTTAAGTGTCAGTGCATACGGGGTGGTAGAAACGCTGTTGACCGTGCCATTAAACACCGCATTGCTGTTGGTAGTGGTGAGTGTGGTGTCGGCATTGAGTGTCAGCGCACCGCTGTAAGTCTGCGTGCCACTGCTGGTGACGGTGTTGGTCAGCGTATTGGTCGTACCACTGACGCTTAATGTGCTTAAGCCCGTTAGCGTATCTGCGGCCGCGTTACCGAATACCGCATTGCCGCTAATGGTCAAACTGTAAGTCGCGCCGGCCACCGTGCCGTTAGTGGTGATGGTGCTGCCGCTTAGGGTGGTGTTCGCGCCTAAAGTCACGTCACCGCTGTAAGTTTGGCTGCTAGAGGTGGTGACACTGCCGACCAAGGTACTGGTGCCACTAACGCTTAGACTGGAGGTGCCGGTGCTGGTGATGGCAGCGCTGCCACTCATGCTCAAACTGCCCACGGTGATGGCGCGTTGCAAATTCAAGGTGGCGCTGCTAATGGTGAGCGCGCTGCTGTTGTTGCCCAAGGTGCCAGTGCTGGTCACCACCATACTACCGGCACTAACAGTAGTAGCACCGCCGTAAGTATTAGCGCCGGATAAGGTTAAGGTGCCGGCGCCGGCTTTGCTTAAGGTCACCCCAGTGCCACTGATGATGCCGGTGATGTTCCCCGTGCTGCTGTTGGTGAGCGATAAAGCACTGTTATCAGCCAAGGCAATCGCCCCAGCGGTGAAGGTGGCGCTAGTGATGGTTAGGCCAGTTAATGGTGTGCTACCTAGCGCGCCAGCAAAGACGGTATCACCAGCGGTGCTGGTGCTTAAAGTTTGAGCACCAGACACGGTCGCTTTAAACCAAAGCTTTCCGCTACTGCTGCTGGTGAGGGTGGCGTTTTCGCTCAAAGTTAATGCGCCGGTGTAAGTTTGCGCACCAGTGGTGGTGACGGTGTCGGTGTAAAGCTGGGTGGTGCCGCTTATGCTTAGGCTAGCCAAACCGGTTAAACGATCAGCAGCAGCGTCACCCAGCACCGCATTACCGGTGATGATTAAGGCATTGGCCCCACCCGTGACGGCACCGTTGGTGGTAACGGTGCCAGCCGTCAGCGTGGCGCTGGCGCTTAAGGTCACCGCTCCGTTGAAAATTTGCGTTCCGCTAGTTGTAACGGCATTGGCCAGCGTGCTGGTGGCCGTGACTTCTAAGCTCGAGGTGCCGGTGCTGTTGGTGACGGCCGGGCCAGTGCCACTCATGCTTAAACTGCCGACCGTGATAGCGCGTTGCAAGTCCAATGTGGCGCTGCTGATGGTGAGCGCACTGCTGCTGTTGCCCAAGCTGCTGCCACGGCATACGCCACCTGCGCACAGTCGATACGTTCAATCCCTGACAACTTGGAACGCCAAAGCGGCCTGAATCCC
>CALFXV010000137.1 GCA_937957775.1 uncultured Methylotenera sp.
ACGCGGACTTCGGTGGTGAAGTAGAGCGCGTACTCTCCATGGTTGACGGTGTATTGCTCTTGGTGGATGCGGTTGAAGGCCCAATGCCACAAACCCGTTTCGTGACCAAGAAAGCCTTGGCCTTAGGTTTGAAACCCATAGTCGTGATCAATAAGGTGGACCGCCCTGGTTCTCGTACCGATTGGGTGATCAACCAAACCTTTGATTTATTTGCTAACTTAGGCGCCAATGACGACCAGTTGGATTTTCCTATTGTTTACGCGTCAGCCATTAACGGTTACGCTATGCTGGACATGAAGACGCCTTCAGACAACATGCGTGCCTTGTTTGACACCATCCTTAAACACGTCTCGCCACCTGCTGGTGATAGCAATGCGCCATTGCAAATGCAAATTTCCGCTTTGGATTACTCGACTTATACCGGCCGTTTAGGCGTGGGTCGCGTGACTAACGGTAAAATCAAAACCGGTCAGGCCGTGACCATCATGAATGGCGACAAACAAGTGGCCATGGGTAAGATTAATCAGGTCTTGGGTTTTCAAGGCTTGGAGCGCGTGCCAGTAGAGCAAGCTGAAGCCGGCGACATCGTGATTATTTCTGGTTTAGACGACATCGGTATTGGTTTTACCATTTGCGACCGCGAGAACCCAGTGGGCTTGCCGCATCTAGGTGTGGACGAGCCTACCTTGAGCATGGACTTCATGGTAAACACCTCGCCCTTAGCCGGCACCGAAGGTAAGTTTGTCACGTCACGTCAAATCCGTGATCGTTTAACCAAAGAGTTGTTGGTTAATGTGGCCTTGCGCGTTGAAGAAACCGAAGATGCCGACGTGTTCCGCGTTTCCGGTCGTGGCGAGTTGCACTTAACCATACTGTTGGAAACCATGCGCCGTGAAGGCTTTGAAATGGCCGTGGGTAAACCAAAAGTGGTGTTCCGCGAAATCAACGGTGAAAAATGCGAGCCTTATGAAATTCTCACTGTCGATTTAGAAGACGAGCACCAAGGTGCTGCCATGGAGGAATTGGGTCGCCGTCGTGGTGAAATGCTTAACATGGAATCCGATGGTAACGGCCGCACCCGTTTGGAATACAAAATTCCAGCGCGCGGTTTGATTGGTTTCCAAGGCGAATTTTTAACCATGACACGCGGTACCGGCTTAATGGGTCACGTGTTTGATGAATACGCCCCGGTGAAAGCCGACA
>CALFXV010000138.1 GCA_937957775.1 uncultured Methylotenera sp.
CTTTCAACCGGCGGCGTAACCCTAGGTGGCGGTACCTTATTAAACACGGCCACCATCACCATCACTAACACCATTGCCCTAACCACCGGCGCCAACAAAATTGCCGCGGCCGATGGCCAAACCGCCACCTTTGGCGGCATTATTTCTGGGGCGGGCACGGGGGCCTTAAGCATAGGCGACACCACTAACGATGGCACGGTGATCTTGTCTGCCGCCAACACCTACACCGGCGGCACGACTTTAGGCGGGGGTATTGTATCGGTGGCATCCGGTGGCAGCAGTGGCACTCACCTATCCAGCGGCACCGTAACCATAGCCGCAACCGGTATGTTGCTGGTGACCACTACCGCCACGATTTCGAACACCATCGCCATCAGTGCTTTTGGTGGCACCCTGGCCGTGGCCACCGGTAGCACCCTGACTATCAGTGGTAACGTCACCACCACGGCGCCCACGGTGGGCGCTTCCGGTTATGCCGGCACGGTGACCTTTGGTAATGGCTTAACCTCAACGGCTTTCCCAACCACGGCTTTGGCGCCATTAACCGTCAGTTACGGTAAGCTTAAAGCCGTGGGCACCACCAATAACTACCAACAAGGTGGAACGGGAAGCACTCCTTATATACTGATTAACAACGGCGGCACCTTGGACATGGGTGGGCTGTCGAATAATTACACCAGCGCAACCGTTACCCTGAATAACGGCACCCTCACCAACTCGGCCACCAGCGGCTCATCCAACGGCCCGGCCACCACGCCAGCGATCGTGCTTGGCGCGGGCGGCGGCACGATATCGGCTGGCACCGGCGCAACGCTGGCAATTGCCGGTGTGGTGAGCGGATCCGGCAACCTAACCGTGGGCAGCTCAGGCAATGCCGGTACGGTGACGTTTTCTGGCAACAATACCTACAGTGGCACCACCCTGATTGCGGCCGGCACCTTGTCGGTGGCATCGGGTGGCACAAGCGGTTCGACTGGACTATCCACTAGCGCGGTGACCATTAGGGGCGGTAGCTTGTTAGTAAACAATACCGGCACGGTCAGCAACGCCATTACGCTGGACACGGGAAGCAATAAACTGGCCACTGCCACCACTAAAATCGCCACCTTTAGCGGCATTATTTCAGGCGCCGGTACCGGCGCATTGACCGTGGGTGACACCACCAATAACGGCACGGTGATTTTTTCTAACAGCAACACCTATACCGGCGGCACCACCATTACTTCCGCCAACTTGAAGTTAAATTCAGGCGGGGTATTGGGCGCCGGTGACGTTACCAATAACGGCACGCTCACCTTTAATAATGGCGTGATTACCACGGTGGCCGCCATGACCGGTTCGGGTGCGATTGTGGTGGACACCACCTCCGGCATGAAGTTAAACGGCACACTGGCATTAAGTGGCGACTTTACCGTGAACAGCGGTGGGTTTGTCGATCTAAACGGCCAAACCTCGAACAATGCCATTAGCATCGCCGGTGCAGGCAGTTCACTCAATAGCAGCGCCGGCGCCTTGATTAATAGCTCGGCTACTGCCGCCACCCAAGCGGGCGCAGTCACCTTGTCGGCCGCCGCGACCGTGGGCGGCAGCGGTGACATCACCATTAGTGGCGCCATTTCCGCTAGCAGCAATATACTGACGGTGAAAGCGTTAACGCTAACGGCGACCAACACCAGCAATAGCGTGGCCACGGTGGTGATAACGAACGGCGCTTTAAGCTTAAAAACAACCGTGGCCTTGACTGTTAACGCCAGTAGCTTGAGTGGTGCAACCACCCTGCACACCGTGGCGGCGGCTAAAGACATTACCATTGCTGGCGCCATCAGCAACAACACCAACGGCAACAGCCTAACCTTAAAAGCCTCCCGAGACATATTGGTAACCGCCGGCATCGCGGGCGCGACCAATAAATCCTTGGCTCTTTACTTCTATTCCGATGTGGATAACACCGGCGGTGGTGGCTTTGCCTACACCGATGTTGCCCTCACTATTAACACTTACGGTGGCGACATCACCGTGCGCGGTGGTACCGCCGATAGCACCTCCGGTTGCGGCGCAGCCTATGCCTGCACGGCCGGCTACGCTAGCTACGGTGGCAGCACCGGTAATGCCATCGGTGTTTACACGCGCGGTGTGCTTAATGCAGCCGGCGGCAACATTGCCTTATACGGTAGGGGTAATGCGGTTGATAGTACATCTGGGGTAGGCATACAGATGCATCAACTCAGTGGTGCCACGCTATTAAGCACCAGCGGTTCTGGCACCATTACCCTAGATGGCGTTTCAACTGGTGCCAACAATGCGATTGTTCATTATTTGGGGGACATCAGCGGTGGCAATGGCTTGATCTCCATCACTGCCACCGCGGCCAGCACAAGCGCATACAGTGGCTACAACATGGTGGATGGTTCAATCACCTCCAGCGGCGCTTTGTCGATTAGCGGCACCGGTGGCAGCAACGAATACGGTCTTTACATCCGAGGTGTGGGCAGCATCGTGGTGGCCGGTGACATTACCCTTAACGGCCAGAATGCTAACCGCCAATGGGGCATCTATAAAAACAGCAGCAAGGTCATACAATCTACCGCAGGCAATATCTCGATAACGGCTGTAGGTTCGCAAGGCCTCTCTTTGATTGGTTCACTCATCGCTGGCAATGACCTCACTACGCCCACATCTGGCGGCACCATTACCATCAATGCCACCGGTAATTCCGGCTACGGTTTGGATAACTACTCGGGGTCTATCATTGCTTACGGTGCCATCTCAATTACCGCCGTGGGCAACACCAATCATGCGTTTGTTATGCACATTGCCGGTGCTAAGGTTAAGTCGGCGGGCGACATCACCATCAGCGCCACCTTGGGCAATTGGGGGCTGACCATGTACGACGACGCCTTTATTCAATCCACAGGCGGCAATATTTCGATTACCTCTAACGGCACCGGCGGTGGCATGTATGTTGGCACCACTGGTGGCATTTATGCCAGCAGCAATACCGCCAGCCCAACCGCCACGCCAACGGCGGGGGGTACCCTAACCATCAGCGCGACCGGTGCGTCGCAATACGGTATCCAAGCTGCCGCTGGCTCATTCGTGTCATTTGGCGCGATGAGTATGACAGCGCGTGGGGTCGGGGCGTATCAAGGCGCTTATATATATGGCAGCGGCAGCTTCAAAGCGGTGGGTAACATCACCGTCGATAGCGCCACCAGCGGCGGCCAGTGGGGCTTGGATTTCAGCGCAAGTCGGGTGATGCAATCCACCACCGGTAACATTAGCATCACCGCGCTGGGTGACCGGGGCATGTATTTAAACGGCAGCATCGTCGCCAGCACCAGCACTACCGACACCTCTGCCACCAACGTTCCGGTGAGCGGCGGGGCGATCACCATCAGTGCGACCGGTCGAGCTTGGCAAGGTTTGGACGTGGGCGCAGGTTCGCTGATTGCCAATGGCGCCATCTTGCTCACCGGCAGTGCGACCGGCGCTTACACGGGGGTTGGTCTTGCTGGGTCGGGCGGCAGCGTCAAAGCCGTTGGCAACCTCACCATTAACGCCACCAACACCGGTGCGGATTGGGTATTTAAACAAGTGGACAGCCGCATCATGCAATCCACCACCGGCAACATAACCATAACCGCGAGCGGTGGCTACGGCGTGTACCTATCTGGCGGCGGTATCGTGGCGGGTAATGACACCACCACACCAGGCGCGGGCGGCAGCCTCACCATCAACTCCAGCTCATGGGTTAACGATATTACGGGGGCAGCTTTACGCGCCGACGGCACCAGCACCAAGATAATTGCTTGGGGCGACATCAGCATTTATGCCAACGGCGCGGCCTTGGGTTTGGCTGGCGTGAATCAGCAAGGCCATGGCGTGATTCTTTGGGGTAGCGCACAAGTGATTCGAAGCTACAACGGCGCCGTCAGTATCACCGGCTACGCAAATCGCACGGCCGGCGGCGTCACCGACTGGGCGAATATTTCTGGGGGCATTACGTTTTATAGCGGTGGCGTGACCGTGCGCGCTAAGGGCGATCTCACGCTCAAGGGCGTGTCGTCGCCTGGGCTTGGTCTTTACCTCACTTATGCTACCGGCACCGGCGGGGGCATTACCTCGGATGCAGGCAATATCGTCATGAGCGGTTTAAGCAATGACGCTTCCTATGGCGGTGCCATCATTCGCCTACCGATTACGGCAACCTTAGGTTCGGTCACCATTTCTGCCGCGGGTCCGAATTACGGGTATTACCAAGATGCTTGGTATGGATCGGTTACGGCTAAAACCGATGTGAACATCATCGGTTATTCCACCAGCGGCCACGGTATTTACCTAGGCATAGGCTCTATTTCATCAAGCAACGGGAATGTGATTTTGTCCGGCTACACCAGCAGCAGCAATACCGGTTATTACGGTATTTACTCCGCTGGCATTAATGCCTCTGCCAGCAACGGTTCGGTGACCATCCAAGCCTCGCAGCTGGATACGGTGACGACATTTGCGAACGCCATCACCTCCCGTGTCACCAATTCCTTGCCTGACCCGTATTTTGCCATTGCCAATACCGGCAACAGCGCAATCGGTGCCAGCAGAGGGCTGTATTGGACAGGTAACATCACCGCTAACAGCACGGACGGTCAAATTAAACTTTATGCTAGGGCGCCTTACATCAGTGGCGTGATGACGGCCTATGGTTTATTGCTTGGCACGACCGACCAAAGCTACTCGCTTACTGGCGCCAATGCGGTCATCAGTGTGTTAGCCGGTAGCATAGGCACAGGTAGCTTAAGCTTACAAACGGCTTCTAATCTTTCGATAGGCAGCTTATCAAGTGTGGATGGGTTTACTGGCGCTGGCTTGACCATTACCAGCACAGCAACCCTATCGCAAAGCAAAGCCATTAGCGTGTCTACCCTAACCTTAGCCGGCACAAATGGCGTGTTCGATTTGAGCTTGGCCAACACCGTTAGCACCAGCATCGCCCTAAACAGCGGCACGCTAAAAGTGGGGCATGCGTCTGCACTGGGCAGCGCTTCCGCACCGATTACCATGGCCGCTTCGACCGTCTTGCTGTCTAATCTATCCACGCTGACTTTAAGTAACCCTATTGACATGAGTGGGGCAGCAACCATTAATGCGCCCTCCACTTACACCCTAACGCTATCTGCCATCATCAGTAGCACAGGCAATTTAACCATCAACAGCCCCACCAGCAACACCGGCACCGTGGTTTTCACCGGGGCGAATACGTATTCAGGCACCACCACTATTTCAGCCGGCACCTTACAAATTGGCACAGGCTCCACCACCGGTGCAATTGGCTCTGGAGCCATCACCAATAACGGCGCATTAATCTTTAATCGTAGCAATGACTTTACTGTTGCCAGCCTCATCTCAGGCACCGGCAGTATGACTAAGGAGGGTGCTGGCGTTCTCACGCTGACCAATAACAGCACCTACAGTGGCGGCACCACGATCAGCGCCGGCGCTTTGCAACTCGACGCCAACAATGCCCTTCCGACGACCACGGATGTTTAGATCGGAAGAGCG
>CALFXV010000139.1 GCA_937957775.1 uncultured Methylotenera sp.
CTTGCTAACGGCGTGGTCCACTGCCGGTATTTTGGGCCCGGTGGTGGTGAATTACCTGCATGACACGCGCTTGGAAGCCAACGTGCCGTTTGATCAAATCTACGCGCCTATCTTTATGGTGTTGGCCGGCATGATGGTGGTGGGCTTTATCGCTAATTTATTGGTGACACCGGTGGCCGCCAAATACACCATGAGCGATGCCGAGTTAGCAGCCGAGCGGCAATTGGCCCATGAAAAAGCGGCGCCAGCCAAAGCCACCAAGGCTAAGGCGGTCGCGGCTAAGGCCGGCGCTTCCTATACGGTTGCCATCGCTTGGGCCTTGGTCTTGGTGCCTATCAGTTACGGCGTATGGAGCACGGTGCAGAAGGCCTGGATCTTATTTCATTAAAGTCGGTGGCCAATATGCGGTAAAATAGCGGCCTATTTAATAAGTCTTGTGATTAAAGGGTATGCCGTGAGGGAAATTGAAAAAAATTTAGATGGTACTGGTCTGCAAATAGGCGTGGTGCTGTCTCGATTCAACAGTGACATAGGCGATGGCTTGCTGAGCGCGTGCACCACTGAGTTGCAGAAATTGGGTGTGGCGAGCGATGCCATTACCGTGATCACGGTGCCCGGTGCGCTGGAGACGCCATTGGCCTTGCAGCACATGGCCATCAGTGAAAAATTCGATGCCTTGGTCGCTTTAGGGGCGATTATCCGTGGCGAAACCTACCATTTTGAAGTCGTTTCCAATGAATCGGCACGCGGTATTTTAGAAGTGCAATTCAACACCGGCATTCCCGTTGCCAATGCCGTGTTAACCACGGAAGACGACGATCAGGCGATAGCTCGCATGCATGTCAAAGGCGCGGAAGCCGCACAAGTAGCGGTTGAGATGGCTAATTTGATTCGAGCACTGTGATGACCAGTAGCATAAATGACAACAGCAAGGCCCCATTAACCACTTTGGCGGTGGGCAAAGCCGCTGGCAAAAAAACAGCAGTTAAATCGACTGGCTCTAAATCCAGCGGTGCTAAATCCAGCAGCTCAAAGTCCGGTGGCAGTAGAAATCGACGCAAATCCCGTGAATTGGTCCTTAAAGCCGTCTATCGCGGTATGTTGAATGCCTCAACGGCCAGCGCGGTTTACAAAGACATGGCGGAAGACCCGGATTACAACAAAGCCGATGAAGCCTATTTTAAATCCTTGTTGGAATCGGTTAACGAACACATGGCTGAGTTGGACGCCAAGATGGCGGATTTTGTCGATAGAAAAATCAGCGAATTAAGCCCGATTGAACACGCTATTTTGCGCATCTCCGCGTGCGAATTGATGTTTGATCTGAGCATTCCTTACCGCGTGGTGATTAACGAAGGCGTGGAATTAGCCAAGATCTACGGTGGCATCGATGGCCACAAATACATCAACGGCGTGTTGGATAAATTGGCTGCCAGTGTTCGTGCGGCAGAAATGCGCGCATAAGTTTGCGCGCTTAAGTTTGGCCGATGGGTTGGTAGTGGCAGCCGCTAGCATCGCTAATTAAGTAGCTGCCTTGTTCGTACCAATCGGCTAACACCCAGCGCGTGATGGCGTGACCGTCTAAGCTTAAATCGTGCTGCATGGGTCGGTGGGTGTGGCCATGTATCACCCGTTCCGGGTAATCGTGGTCTCGCAATAGCTGATTCAGCGTCTGCGGGTTGATGTCCATGATGTCGCTGGCTTTATGCGACTTTTCTTGTTCACTGCGCGCACGCATGGCGGCGATCTGTTCTTTTCTGTCTGTTAAGCTGCGCTGTAAGAAAGCCGTTTGCCAATCTTTATCCCGCACTTTTAATCTAAACGCTTGGTAGTCCAGGTCGTCGCTGCACAGGGCATCACCGTGGCTAATTAGCGTGCGCACGCCATGCAGGTCTATCACGCATGGGTCGGGCAACAACTTCATTTTCGCCGCAGCACAAAAGGCATCGCCGATTAAAAAATCGCGGTTGCCGTGCATCAAATAGACCGCCACGCCGGAGTCGGCTAGGTCGCGCAGGCCATTAACCACGTCTTGCTGGCTGACCAGGTCATCATCGCCAGCCCAGTATTCAAAAACGTCACCCAGCAGGTATAAAGCACGCGCCTGCTTGGCTATGCTGTTGAGAAAGGTAAGAAAAGCTTGGGTGATGTGCGGGCGACTGGCGCATAAGTGCAAGTCGGAGATGAATAGGTCTGCTAGATTTGCAGCGTATGGATCCCCGGTTTGCTTCATTTAGGCCAGCTTGCGATTAACAGCGGGTCGCACTTTCAATGATGACGTTTTCTACCGGCACGTCTTGGTGACCGTTGCGGGTGGTGGTGGCCACTTTCTTGATTTTATCCACGACGTCCATGCCGGCCGTCACTTTGCCAAACACGCAATAGCCCCAGCCGCTGCTGTTAGGTGCGGTGTAGTTCAAGAAGTCGTTGTTGCCGACGTTAATGAAGAATTGGTTGCTGGCAGAGTG
>CALFXV010000140.1 GCA_937957775.1 uncultured Methylotenera sp.
TAGAGTGACACCGATTAGCAGTCCGAGACCCAATCCCGTTAGAGCAAACTTACCCCAAGAATGCGCAATGTCACGACCTGCTAGGCTAATCACGGTGTTTTCTTCAATAAAGAATCAACTACCTTAATACGCTGCCCTTCTTTAATTTCAGCATCGCTATAGAGAACAACTTCATCACCACTCTTAAGTCCGCCCAGAATAACCACTTGACCATTTAAGCCGTTTTGTCCAATTTGTACCCGAGCAAAATGGGGCTTGCCATCCTTGAGCACCCATACCCCAGTTTCATCACCCCTCTTTTTAATGCTTGCATTGGGCAAGCTAAGGCCATATTCACTAGAGGCTAATTGCAATGTCACTTCTGCCATCTCTCCAATTGAAACAGTCTTAGGCATATCTATCATTTCAATTTGGGCGATGCGTTCTTCTGCAACGCTATCACTGAGCATCTCAACGCGAACTACCTTGCCCGAGATTGGGTGATGTGGATTAGAGCGCAATATCACATTTGCATCTAAGCCAACGGCTAATCCCATTGACTTACCTTGGTCAAAACGCGTCTTAATCCATAGGCTCGTTGGGTCGATTAACTTTAAAACTGCCTGACCAGCAATAACGGTTGAGCCTGGCTCGGCATCCCTAGATGTAATGATCCCATCTACTGGAGCCCTTAATTTAATATTAAGCTCTTGTTGTTTAAGCCCAGCCAAATCAGCAGTTGTTTTTTGAACAATCGCTTTTGCTGAATTGAGTTCCTGTGACTTGCCTTCAACAACAATTGGACTAATAAAATTCTTGTTACCCAATTCAACATAACGCTTATGCGTTTCTGAAGCTAGTAGTAAACGTGCTTTTGCATCAGTCACTTGTGCCTGAGCAGCAACCATTTTCTGGCTCAAATCAATAGAATCCATCTCGGCAAGTAATTGCCCCTCTTTAACCGAATTACCCACATCCACATACACGTTTAAAACGCGTCCAGCAACTACCGGCCCCATCAAGTAAGACCGCCTCGCTTCAACTGTTCCTACTCCAAATAGTGTAGGCGCAAGCGATTGGTCGCTGACTTTAATGGTCGTGACTTTAGTGGATGCTAAAGGCCCAGAATTTAGAACAACAAATCCAAATACGACCAATAAAAATGTAAGCGTGAGACCCATCAGTAATTGACGGCGGGTAATGTCCAATTCACGCATTCGGAGCAGCAGTGAACTAAAAAGTTCTTTTAATTTAATGGTGGTATTCATATTTGAATCTAGGTTTATATTTTGCGAACCATCAATAAACTTAAGTGAACGAGATGTGTCCCTTAATGATGCTCCTTTTGGTTGTCAAATAGCGATTTAATTACCCATTTCATAGGAGATCAACTCAATCAAAGTTAACTCTCGCTTTTTGTCTACTTTGCTTTTTCTTGGATCATTATTCATTATATTTTAAGATATAATGAATAATGATCTTCAGGCAGCAAAAAAATTAAATAAACTAAAAATGCATTATTTGTACCCGAAGATAAATCCAAAAAACACAACATTGATAATAAGAATTCAATGGCCAATATGTGATCGCTTAATCTAGCAATAGCTGTCCTTCTGTTGGGGTGTAAAGCCCAGCTAACAACTTAAGCAGCGTAGATTTTCCAGAACCAACAGGCCCCATCAACGCTGTTATTTCACCCATGGCAAAACTTAACTTGGGCACGTCAAGCACGCTTTGCTCGCTTCGCGGATAGTTGAAGCGAACACCCTCAATGGACAAATTATTTTGCGCTCGCTTGAGCAGCACATAAGTTTTATCGTTGTTGTGCAGGCCAGGCAACTGCATGATGCGATCCATCGCATTGAATGCAGCCAGGGTGTGCTGCCAACGGGCCATCAAACCAGCGACCTGCCCCAAAGGCGCCAACGTACGGCTGAGCAACATGCTGCAACCAATCAGTGCACCAGTGGTGAGTTGACCATTCAAAATTAAATAAACACCCCAAACGATCATCACTGTATTGGCCGTTTGTTGAACAAACTGAGTGAAGTTCAGAGTTAAAGCAGAAATCCAACGACTGGACATGGCGCTACGAGCTGTGATGGCGCACAAACGCTCCCAACGGCCTTGCACTGAAGCTCTCGCGCCAAGTGCTTCGATGGTCTCCACACGCTCAAGAGACTCGACCATGAAAGCCAATTTTTGTGTGTTTTCGTATTGGTAGCGCTCAACCTGGATGACGCCATCCTTGATCACCAACAAGGCCATGACACGTTGCCGATTCATATAGTCGTCAATGCTCAAACCACTTTGGTGGCCGACGCCCCATCGGTAGGCTGGCTCTTGCGAAGTTTTGGGCAACTCAAGCGGCTGCGCTGCGGGCGACAAGACATTGGCGCGGCCGCCCATCAGGCCTGGGATCTCGGCGTGGTGGGTGAAAGAGCCCACCCGAACACACTCGTCAAAAAACCAATTGCGCTGGTTCCCTACAGGGTAGCCCTTGTCCTTGCACAAGGCCGACTCGTCCGGTGCGGCAAAAGCCACCGACTGGCTCAGCCACCAAGCGACCAGCACAAGCCATCCAAATCGCGCAATACCCATGGCAAACCTTTCAAACGCAGTGATGCTAGCGCACAGGTGACGCAAGGCGCTACCCGCGGCCTGCGCTTTGGTGCACAGTAAGGCAAATTTTTTGGAAGCCCTCCCATGACATACCAAGCTGTGCAAATTGAAAAAGACGACGCCGGTTACCGCTGCACCCTGAAAACGCTGGACGACAGCGCCCTGCCCGAAGGCGATGTGACGGTGCAGGTGGACTACTCCACCATCAACTACAAAGACGGCCTGGCCATCACCGGCAAATCGCCCGTGGTGCGCAAATTTCCCCTCACGCCGGGAATCGACCTGTCGGGCACCGTGACCGAGAGCCAGCACCCGCTGTTCCAAGTGGGCGACCGCGTCGTGCTCAACGGCTGGGGCGTGGGCGAGAGCCACAGCGGCGGCTTGGCGCAAAAAGCACGCCTCAAGGGTGACTGGCTGGTCAAGTTGCCTGCCGCCTTCACCCCGCGCCAGGCCATGGCCATTGGCACCGCCGGTTATACCGCCATGCTCTGCGTCATGGCGCTTGAAAAGCACGGCGTCACACCCGACAAGGGTGACATCCTGGTCACGGGCGCGGGCGGCGGCGTGGGCAGCGTGGCGATTGCCTTGCTGGCCAAGCTGGGCTATCGCGTGGTGGCCAGCACGGGCCGCCCGCAAGAGGCCGATTACCTGCGCCAGCTCGGCGCGGCCGACATCATGGACCGGGCCGAACTCTCTGCCCCCGGCAAACCGCTGGCCAAAGAGCGCTGGGCCGGCGTGGTCGACACCGTGGGCAGCCACACCCTGGCCAACGCCTGCGCCAGCACGAAATACGGCGGCGTGGTCACCGCCTGCGGCCTGGCCCAGGGCATGGACTTTCCGTCCAGCGTGGCCCCCTTCATCTTGCGCGGCGTGACGCTGGCGGGCATCGACAGCGTGATGGCCCCACGCGCCTTGCGCGAGGCCGCTTGGGCACGCCTGGCCCAAGACCTGGACGCGGCGCAGCTGGAACGCATCACCCGCGAAGTGGGCCTGGCTGACGCGATCGGCCTGGGTGCGGAGATTTTGGCGGGTCAGGTGCGCGGGCGGGTGGTGGTGAACGTCAACGCCTGAAGTCCCCGATAATCACGCCTTCAGATTTCCAACGGCCCGCCTGCATGGCGGGCCTTCTTTTGCGGAGCAACACCATGAGCACTTTCCAAACCACCGGCGCACGCGCCATCGGCCTGGCCACCATCGCCGCGGACGGCACCCGCTCCGCGCAGGCGATCACCGCGACCGCGATCTCGACCAACGTCATCGACCTGCGCGCCCCCAACGGCACGCCGGCCGTGGTGGACGACGGCCTGAATGCGGTCTCCGGCCCGTACCTGGTCGTTCAGGTCAGCCAGGTCTTCAACAACCTGACCAGCCTGGCGATCTCGCTGGAATCGTCGGCCGCCGCCGGCCTGACCAGCGCGACGGTCCACTACAGCAAGACCATCCTGCTGGCCGGCCTGACCGCCGGTGCGACCGTCGTGCGCATCCCGCTGCCGCCGGACGATTACCTGCGCTACCTCGGCGTGCGGTACACGGTCAGCGGCACGGCGCCGACGACCGGCTCGGTCTACGCGTTCCTGACGATGGACCTGAACCGCAACATCGCCTACCCGGGCGCCTTCACGGTTGACGTCTGAGTAGGGGGATGACCATGCGCGTGACCGCCACCAAGGAAGGTTTCGACGGCCAGGTCATCCGGCGCCCGGGCGAGGAGTTCGACATGCCTGACGGCGTTACGGGCTCCTGGTTCGAGCCGGTGCCCGCCGAGCCCAAGCCCAAGCGCCGCAAGGCGGGGGCCGAGGGCGACGCCCCGCCCGACCAGTCCGACGTGGCCTGACGCGCCGGGCGCATCCAGCCAACAGGCGACCGAGGGCCGAGCACAGTCTCGGCCCTTTTTCTTAGGGGGTTCCCGTGGTCAGCATGGACATCAAGCCCGAGGCGGACGACACCGGCGACACGCGCCCGTGCCTCTACCTCAACGACGACCAGTGCGAAGCGCTCGGCATCACCAAGGCGCTCGAGGCCGGCAGCACCGTCATGATCAGCGCAAGGGCCACGGTCACGCGCTCCACGCAGTCGGTCGAGGTCGA
>CALFXV010000141.1 GCA_937957775.1 uncultured Methylotenera sp.
AATGCTGCAGCGAATTCAGTTTTAGCGGCGAGGCCGGTGGCGAGTTCGGTTTTGCGGAATTTGCCGCTGAGTATTACGGTCGCACACCCACCCCTACAGAAGCCGCTGCCGTGGCGCTTAAGCTACACAGCGCCCCCATTTACTTTAATCGCAAGGGCAAAGGCCGCTACAAAGCGGCGCCGGCCGAGATATTAAAAGCGGCATTGGCCGGCTTGGAAAAGAAACGCCTGTTGGCCGAGAAAATGGCCGCCCTGGTGACGGAACTCAAGGCCCATAAACTGCCTGAAGAGTTAAGGCTAAAGCTAGATAGCCTGCTTTACGAGCCCGATAAAAATTCATTTGAGTACAAAACCCTGGACACGGCTGCTAACGAATGCCACCTAAGCCAGATTAAATTGCTGCAAGCTTGTGGCGCGATTCCATCCTCGCATGATTACCATTTGGGCGCTTTCCTAAGAGAGCATTTTCCCTCCGGCACGGATTTTTCTGCCGCCGCATCGGTGTTGGATACGAGCGATTTAAGTTGGTCGGATTTGAGCTTGGCCGAGGCCGAAGCCTTCAGCATAGACGACAGCAGCACGACGGAGATAGACGATGCTTTCTCCATTTCCTATTTGCATGACGGCATCACCCGCGTGGGCATACACATTGCCGCGCCGGCTTTGGGCATAGCCGTTGGCAGTGCCTTAGACCAAGCCGCCATGCAGCGTTTGTCCATGGTGTACATACCCGGCAATAAAATCACCATGTTGCCGGAAGCGGCCATACGGCCGTTTAGTTTGGATGCCGGCGAGATCAAGCCGGTGTTGTCGCTTTATCTGCACGTCAACGCGGCCGGTGAAATTGTGCAGCGCGACAGCAAATTGGAGCGCATTAAAATAGCCGACAATTTGCGCCACGATGCCTTGGAGCCGTTTTTTAATGAGGCCACGTTAAGCGCAGACAGCGGCCATCCGTATTGGTCTAAGTTACTGTATTTATTTAACTTGGCCGAGTCTTTGGAAAAAGCCAGAGGCAAGTACGACCCGACTAAGCCGCAACAAATAGACTACAACTTTTACGTGGTCGATGGCATTGTCAGTATCGTCGGTCGCCAGCGCGGCGCGCCCATGGATAAACTGGTTGCCGAGTTGATGATAGAGGCCAATAACCAATGGGGCGCTTTATTGGCCGCCCATCAAGTGCCGGGTTTATACCGCGCGCAATCGGGAGGCAAGGTCTACATGACCACCAAGGCAGAGCCGCACCAAGGCTTAGGCGTGGCGCAATACGCGTGGAGCACCTCACCCTTGCGCCGCGCAGTGGACCTTATCAATCAACGGCAAATCATCAGCGTGGTGCAAAATACCCCGCCCAGTTACCCGCCTAACAGCGATGCATTAAACAGCCACATGCGCCATTTTGAGCTGGCCTACCAGGCCTACAGCGAATTTCAACAGCGCATGGAGCGTTTCTGGTGCTTGCAGTATTTGATTCAAGAGCAACTCACCGACATCACCGCAACTGTTTGGCGCGAGAATCTGGTGCGTTTGGATCACATGCCTTATATCACCAAGGTGTTTAATTTGCCCGAATTGCCAGTCGGCACCAGAGTACTGCTGGAAGTGAAGCGCGTGGATACTTTGATGATGGAGCTGGAAGCGCGTTTTAAGACGATAGAAGAAACGACATCGCAAGCGGCAGAAGTGCTGGTGGACGACAGCAAGGGCGTGGAGGAGGTTTTGTAAATGCGAAGTTTTGGGCGAAGAATCTCTAGAGCTGTGCACAAAGGCATGACGGGCGAAGAAAGCGTTGATGTCAGCGAAATGGATGGCGTGCGCTCTTTGTATCTAGGTTCTGAAACTGTACAAAGTGCGA
>CALFXV010000142.1 GCA_937957775.1 uncultured Methylotenera sp.
GCTCGGTGTCGTAAGTGACGATGAGGGTGTCATGGTCAAACATGGCGCTTTGAAACCGTGCATAAGGGCACATGTATTTACACACTTGCTCGCGCATAAAGCCGGCGTTGCCATAAGTGGCAAAACCGTAAAAACACACCCAGAATGTTTCCCATGGGCTAAGGCTGTAACTCATTACGGCGGCCCATAATTCGCGTATCGGGGTGAAATAGCCAACAAAAGTAAAGCCAGTCCATAAGGCAAAGGCAATCCAAACAAAGTGCTTGGCACCTTTGCGGGCCAGTTTCTCAGGGGACATGGCGGCTGCATCAAGCTTCATGCGCGTGGCGCGGTCCCCTTCAATTTTTCTTTCTATCCAAATAAAAATTTCCGTGTAGACCGTTTGCGGGCAGGTGTAGCCGCACCACAAGCGCCCGGCGATGGCAGTAAACAGGAATAGCGATAGGGCCGAGATGACGAGGATGGCCGTCAGGTAGATCAGGTCTTGTGGGTACAAAACCAATTTGAATATGTAGAAGCGTTTAGCTTCTAGGTTGAACAACAGGGCTTGGCGTTGACCCCATTCTAACCATGGCACGCCATAAAAGAATAACTGCGTCAGCCATATCATGGCCCAGCGCCATTGCGTAAAAAAGCCCGACACGCTGCGAGGGTAGACTTTGTCTTGCGATTCGTAGAGTGAAATGACTACCTCATTAGCAGGCGCTTTTTTTTGGGTAGCCTTGCTGGGTTTCTTTTCATCTGGCGTATTGGTCATGGCTCGCTTTCTAAGGTGCGTAGGGCTTGCGAATAAAAAAAGTTGCATGCAGTGTGAGCCGCATGCAACTTCATGCAATGGCTAGTGTTTATTTATTTGATAAACCGTAAACATAAGCAGCCACCACGTGGATTTGCGCATCGGTTAAACGACCGGCTTGCGCAGGCATTTGGTTGATTTTACCTTCGTTGATGCGCTTGATGATGGCAGCTTCACCGGCGCCGTGAAGCCAAATGTTGTCGCTTAGGTTAGGGGCACCAATGGCTTGGTTGCCTTTACCATCCGCGCCATGGCATGCAGCGCAGGCCGTGAATTTTTCTTTACCTAAACCTGCTCGACCGGAATCGTGCATGCTGCCAGATAAGCTTAATACGTAGTTAGCTACGTTTTTCACGTCTTCGGCGTTGCCAACTGCTGCGGCCATAGGCGGCATCATGCCGATACGACCACCGGTAATGGTTTCTTTGATTTTTTCTGGGCTGCCACCGTGTATCCAATCTTTATCAGACAAGTTAGGAAAGCCGCGACTGCCTTTGGCATCTGAACCGTGGCATTGGGCACAGTTGTTCATGAACAAACGCTCACCCACAGCCATGGCTTTGGGGTCTTGAGACAGTTGCTCAGGTGTTTGT
>CALFXV010000143.1 GCA_937957775.1 uncultured Methylotenera sp.
AGCCGACAGCAACAACGCTAGAGTGCGTTTTAAACAAAGCTACCGTGCCGATGGCAAACCCATACACACGACCAAAACACTGATCATGAAAAAAGAAGGCGACAACTGGTATATCCAGCAAGAGAATGCCAGCAACTAGCTGACGGCATAGCGACGGAGATCAGTAAGGCTTGATGTCACTTTTTAGGGCTAGGCATTCATAGATGCAATTGAATAAAATTTTAACCTACGCACTGTTAACGGCGATTACCTTGATGCCATGGAATGCCACGGCGATCAATAGCGACAGCCTAGGCAATTTGTTTCAAGCCAAACAAAATGGCCTAGGCAATTTAGCCGAAACCCTGCTCGCCAAGAGCTTGTTGGAAATCACCCAAGGTAAAAATGATCAGGCGCTCAACACCGTCGACGAGCTGATTAAAACCATCCCGAATTTTAAATTGGCTTACTTGGTGCGCGGTGACTTGCTCATGGCGCAAGCGCAGCAATTGCAAGGCTTTGGTGGTAGCGACAGCAACCAAACCGAAGCCATCAAGGACTTGCAAGACGAGGCCCGCGTGCGTATCGAGCACTACTTGTCCAAACAAAACACCGACAGCATGCCAAATTTGCTGCTGGCGCCGAATGAGCAGCAAAGCCACGTCATCGTGGTCGACACCGACAAATCGCGCTTATACCTTTACAAAAACAACGGCAGCAGCTTAAGTTACGTCAAAGACTACTACGTCACCATAGGTAAAAATGGCGTCGATAAGAAAAACGAGGGCGACAAACGCACGCCCATAGGCGTGTATTTTGCCAAAGCTAAACTGACCCAACCGCTAGCCGACATGTACGGCGATGGCGCCTACCCGCTAAACTACCCGAACGAGTGGGACCAACGCCACAACCGCAGCGGCTCAGGCATTTGGCTGCACGGCACCCCTAGCGACACCTACAGCCGCCCACCGCGCTCCAGCGACGGCTGCGTGGTGTTAAACAATCAAGATCTAAAAAGCCTGGCGCCGATACTGCAAACCGGCAAAACACCCATCATCATTGCCAACAATTTAAGTTGGTCTGCTAACGACAGCGGCGAAACAGAAAAACAAAGCTTGCAAGCTGCCATGGATGCTTGGCTCAATGACTGGCGCTCACAAGACACCGATCAATACTTAAGCCACTACTCCAGCGCATTTAACAACAACGGTATCAATTATCAACAATGGGCAGCCCACAAATACCGCGTGCAGGCTAACAAACCCGAGATCAGCATTGCCCTTTCCAACGTCAGCATGTTTGCTTACCCGGACAGCAAGCAAAAATTAGTCGTGGTGGATTTCACCCAAGATTTTAAAAGCCCGCACCTAAGCAACAAAATGCAAAAACGCCAATATTGGCTATTGGAAGACGGCAACTGGAAAATCATTTCCGAAGGCGCCGCCTAATACTGGCTTTGCCTGCTTTTTTTGCCCATTTCTAAACCACACCTTAGCTTCAGTGATTTCATTTTTAAGGACGACCATGCCTCAACTACGTTTTTTCTTGTTTGCTGCTTTTCTAGCTTCTAGCCTAGCCCTAAGCACACCGCTATTGGCCGCCAACCCGCTGGTCACCATTGAAACCAACCGTGGCGATTTTGTGGTGGAACTCTACCCAGAAAAAGCCCCTAAAACCGTGGCTAATTTCATGCAATACGTGGACTCCGGCTATTACAAAGAAACCATTTTTCACCGCGTGATCAATCGTTTCATGATACAAGGCGGTGGCTTTAACGCCGACATGACGGAGAAACCCAGCCTAGCGCCCATCGTCAACGAAGCAGCGAACGGACTTAAAAATGAGCCAGGCACCCTAGCCATGGCTAGAACAAGTGACCCCGATTCCGCCACCTCGCAATTCTTCATCAACTTAGAAAACAACGTGCCACTTAATTACCAAGGTAACGATCCCGAGCTCATCGGCTACTGCGTGTTTGGCCGCGTGCTAAAAGGCATGGACGTGGTGCGTGACATTGGCGCCTCACCGACCATGAACGTCGGACCCTATTACGATGTACCGAAATCAACGGTACGCATACTGGCCATCAAACGCAACAGCAAACCGCTGTAAGCTAGACTGACAAGACTAAACTTTTTTACGACTCTTTATTAAGGACACATTGTGGTTAAACTACTTACCAATTTTGGCGAAATTACCTTAGAACTTAACGCAGAAAAGGCCCCGATTACCGTGGCTAACTTTTTGCAATACGTGGACAGCGGTTTTTATAATGGCACCATTTTTCACCGCGTCATCAACGGCTTCATGATACAAGGCGGCGGTTTTGACGGCAAAATGCAACAAAAAGCCTCGGCCGATGAAATTAAAAATGAAGCCGACAACGGCTTGGCCAACGACATCTACACCATTGCCATGGCGCGCACCTCTGCACCGCACTCTGCC
>CALFXV010000144.1 GCA_937957775.1 uncultured Methylotenera sp.
ATTGTCTTTGGCTTGTTGGGTACGGGCAGCGGTGCTGGCTTCCATGTAATCGTCGTTATTGCCAGGGTAGACGGCAATCTTGCCGTAGTCCATGTCGCAGGTATGCGTGCACACTTGGTTTAAAAAGTGCCGGTCGTGCGAAATGATGATCATGGTGCAGTCGCGGTTATTCAGCACGTCTTCTAACCAACGTATGGTGTTGATGTCCAAGTTGTTGGTTGGCTCATCCAGCAGCAAAATGTCTGGGTTGGAAAAAAGCGCTTGCACCAACAACACGCGTAGCTTCCAGCCAGGTGCCACGGCACTCATTAAGCCATTGTGCTGTTCAATGGGAATACCCACACCCAACAACAATTCACCGGCGCGCGCTTCGGCGGTATAACCGTCGTATTCGGCAAACACGCTCTCTAACTCGGCGGCGCGCATGTAATCTTCTTCTGTCGCCTCCATATTGGCGTAGATGGCATTTTTTTCTTGGTTGGCTTTCCACATTTGTTCGTGGCCCATCATCACCACGTCCAGCACGCGCTGGTCTTCGTAGGCAAATTGGTCTTGGCGTAAAAAAGCCATGCGTTCGTGACTGTCTATGGCGACATTGCCTGATGTAGGGGTGAGCACCCCAGCCAGCACCTTCATGTAAGTGGATTTGCCGCAGCCGTTTGCGCCTATCAAACCGTAGCGGTTGTTGTCGCCAAATTTGACGGATACGTTTTCAAATAGCGGCTTGGCGCCGAATTGCACGGTGATGTTGTTGCTGATTAACACATTGAACCCTTAAGAGTGTTGGGTAGGAGTGGCACTCCTACGGATTAGTTAAAATTGATTGTAGACCACGACTTCGTCCATGGCTAATTGACCGCCGCGTGGTGCCGCTGCCTTTAAGGCTTTGCCAACCACGACAAACATGGTTGGTATGTGGTCGGCTGGAAGATTAAGCAGTTTGCTCACGGCCGCGAAATCAAATCCGTCCATGGGGCAGGTGTCGTAACCCATTTCCTTGGCTGCCAGCATGAGAGTGGTGGCCGCCATGCCGCAAGAGCGCATGGCTTCATCGCGTTGCACCTGGTCGTTGTTTTGATAGTACTGACCTATCATGGGCACCAACACGTCGGAGGTGGCTTTAGGCGCGTTTTTCCAATAGCGTTCGGGTCGTTTGGCCCAAGCGTTTAAATCGGCTGTTAATACAATCAGCAAGGAGGCTTCTTCGACTTGTGCTTGATTCCAACTGGCTGCGCGTATTTGTTGGCGCAGCACCGGATCGGTTACCAAAACGAAACGCCAGTTTTGGATGTTGAATGCCGTGGGGGAGAGCATGGCCAGCGACATGAGCTGGTTTATCTCTTGCTCGGACATCCGATGGTGTGGGTCAAATGCCTTGACCGAGCGGCGTTCTATTATGGCTTGCGTAACGTTCATGATGGGTAGTGTATGTCCAGAATTTCTAAATTAAGGTTACCGGCAGGGCGCAGCCAGGTCACGTTATCACCGACTTTTTGGCCAATTAATGATTTGGCTAGGGGAGACACGTAGCTGACTTTATTGATGCCGGCATCGGCTTCGTCTTCTCCGACGATATGAAAGCAATGGGCTAGTCCTGCATCGTCTTGCACAGTAACGCTGGCGCCAAACAATACGGTTTGATGGTCTTGTCCAGCTGGGTCGACCAGAATTGCACTGTCTAACCTAGCTCTTACGTAGCGTAAATCGCGTTCAAGTTCAGCCACTTTATCTTTATTAAAGGCGTCTTCTGCTGATTGTTTTAAGGGGGCCAGCTCGGCCATCAAGGCGGCTTCTTGATCCTGCAGTGCCAGTGCACCCGTTGGCGTCACGTAATTAGCAAATTCACTAATTGGGCGGTCAACTAATTCTTCGCCACCGGCTTGCTCAAAACGTTCTTCGTTTACAAAGGCACGGCTCATGATTATTCCCACTCTATGGTGGCCGGCGGTTTGCCAGAAATGTCATAGACCACGCGGTTGATGCCGCGCACTTCGTTGATGATGCGATTGGATACCCGGCCTAATAAATCGTAGGGCAATTCGGCCCAGTGTGCGGTCATGAAGTCACTGGTGATAACGGCGCGCAGAGCAACCACGTAGTCGTAAGTGCGGCCGTCACCCATGACGCCTACCGATTTAACCGGTAAAAATACCGCAAAGGCTTGGCTGGTTAAGGCATACCAAGTTTGGCCGGTTTTGGCGTCCACGGTGTTGCGTAATTCTTCAATAAAAATCGCATCAGCACGGCGCAGCAAGTCGGCGTAGTTTTGTTTCACTTCACCCAAAATGCGCACGCCCAAGCCTGGCCCTGGGAAGGGGTGGCGGTAGACCATGTCATGTGGCAAGCCCAATGCCACGCCTAATTCACGCACTTCGTCTTTGAATAAATCGCGTAATGGCTCCAATAGTTTTAAGCCCAAGCTAGCCGGTAAGCCGCCTACATTGTGATGGCTTTTAATGGTGACGGCTTTTTTGGATTTAGCCCCACCTGATTCAATCACGTCTGGGTAGATGGTGCCTTGCGCCAGCCATTTGGCATTGGCCAATTTTTTCGCTTCGGCCTGGAACACTTCAACAAACTCGCGGCCTATGATTTTGCGTTTGGCTTCAGGTTCGCTGACCCCAGCTAAATGGCCCATAAACTGATCCATGGCATCGATGCGGATGACTTTAACGTGCAGGCGTCCGGCAAACATGTCCATGACCATGTCGCCTTCATTGAGGCGCAGCAGGCCGTGGTCCACAAACACGCAGGTCAGCTTGTCGCCGATGGCGCGGTGGATCAGGGCTGCCGCCACGGACGAATCGACACCGCCCGACAGGCCAAGGATGACTTCTTCGTCACCCACTTGCTCGCGGATTTTGGCCACGGCTTCTTCGATGTAGTCGCCCATGATCCAGTCAGGGCGGGCCTTGCAGATGTCGAGCACAAAGCGGTTGAGCAGCGCCTGGCCTTGCACGGTGTGCGTGACTTCAGGGTGGAACTGCACCGCATAAAAGCGGCGAGCCTCGTCGGCCATGCCCGCGATGGGGCAAGCCGGGGTCGAGGCCATGACCTTGAAGCCTTCAGGCAGCTGGGTCACTTTGTCGCCGTGGCTCATCCACACTTTCAGCATGCCGTGGCCTTCAGGCGTGTTGAAGTCTTCAATGTCTTTCAGCAACGATGTGTGGCCGTGGGCGCGCACTTCGGCGTAGCCAAATTCGCGCGTGGTGCCAGCCTCCACCTTGC
>CALFXV010000145.1 GCA_937957775.1 uncultured Methylotenera sp.
GTCTTGGATAGAAGCTGAAACAAAGAAATACTGTTGTTTCAAACGCAGTTCTTTACCCAACACCGAGGTGTCGTTGGGGTACAAGACTTTAGAAATGTTTTCGCTGTCGTTGCGCTCTTGCACCGACTTCTCATAATTGCCATCGTTAAAGTGGCCAAGATCGAATTCACGCGCCGCTTTAGCCGACCACAAGCGCAGGCTGTTAACCGTTTCTGCCCCGTAGCCCGGCACCGGCACATCGTAAGCCATCGCCACCACGTGTTCGGCATCCACCCAATGCTGGGCTTCGTCACCGGATTCGGTTTCGTATTTCACCACGTGGCCGTAAAATTTAATTTGGTAAGTTGCTTCTGGCCGTTGGAATTCCCAGATGTTGCCGTAACGCAACCAATTGTCGGGGTTTTCAACTTGCTGGCCGTTTTCTATGGTTTGCTTGAACATACCGTATTCATAACGGATGCCGTAACCGGTCGCCGGAATGGCCATGGTGGCCATGGAGTCCAAGAAACAAGCAGCCAAACGACCCAAACCACCGTTACCCAAGGCCGCGTCGTTTTCCATTTCCACGGTATTTTCTAAATCGCGACCCAAGCTGCTCAAGCCTGCCTTTAATTGGTCATTGATGCCCAAATTAAGTGCGGCATTGCTGAGCATGCGACCTATCAAAAACTCCAATGATAAATAGTAAACGCGCTTCGGGTCATCGCGGTAATAGGCTTCCGCGGTTTTTACCCAACGCTCCACCACGTGATCGCGCACCGTGTAACTGGCTGCTTCATACCAATCTCTGGGCGTCGCGGCGTCGCTGGTTTTAAAGCTAGAAAAAATCAAATGATTCTGCAAAGCCTGATCAACAGGCGAAAGTTTAGGCAACACGGCTGCTTTGGTCTTGGTTTTTACGCTGTTTTTTTCACTGGCGTTAGCCGATGTTTTTGTGGATTTTTTTAATGGATTTTTTACTGCGGATTTCACTGAGCTGGTCATGGTTGCCTTCTATTGCGTCGCTTTAAGGTGGGTCTAACACGATTAACTTACGGGTGTATTTTAGCAAAAATTGTGCCAGCTATAAATGACAGAGATGCTACCAAAATGTAACGGCCATAAAAAACCCGCCAAGCAGCGCTTAGCGGGTTAATCGTTAGGCTTATTGCATTTAAACAATCAAGCTGTTCATGCGCTTCACAAAACTGGCTGGGTCATTCAAGCTGCCGCCCTCTGCCAACAAGGCTTGATCAAACAGCACCAAGGCCAAGTCATTAAATACCGCGTCTGCCGCTTCAGCCTCCAAACGCTTGACCAATTTATGGCCAGGGTTAATCTCCAAGATGGGTTTGGATTCGGGTGCAGCCTGCCCGGCCGCCTTCAACATGCGCGCTAGGTTGCCGGACAAATCGTTGGCATCGCTCACCAAGCATGCAGGCGAATCGGTCAGTCGGTGCGTCACTCGCACGTCTTTCACTTGTTCGCCCAAGCTGGTTTTGATTTTTTCCACCAAGGACTTGGCTTCTTCCTCAATTTTCTTTTGGATGTCTTTTTCGGTATCGGATTCCAACTTACCTAAATCCAAATCGCCTTTAGCGATAGATTGCAGTTTTTTACCGTCAAACTCGGTCAAGCTGCCTAACAACCACTCGTCCACACGATCAGACAAGAGCAACACTTCTATGCCTTTTTTGCGGAAAATTTCCAAGTGTGGGCTGTGTTGTGCCGCGGCAAAGCTCTCGGCGGTAATGTAGTAAATCAGCTCTTGCTCGGGCTGCATGCGCGCGATGTAGTCTTTCAACGACACCGTTTGCGCTTCGGTATCGGCCTTGGTTGAGGCGAACCTTAGCAAGCCGGCAATTTTGTCTTTGTTTGCAAAATCTTCACCCGGGCCTTCTTTCAGCACGCGGCCAAACTCGGCATAAAATTTAGCGTAATCGTCCGGTTTATTCTCTGCCATGTCTTCTAGCAAACTTAAAACTTTTTTCACTGAACCGGCTTTGATGGCATCCACGTCGCGACTCGATTGCAAGATCTCGCGTGACACGTTCAAGGGCAAATCGCTGGTATCAATAACGCCTCGCACAAAGCGCAAGTATTGCGGCATTAATTTTTCTGCGTCCTCCATGATGAACACGCGTTTAACGTACAACTTAATGCCATGGCGACGTTCACGGTCGTACAAATCGAACGGCGCTTTGCTTGGTATGTACAACAAGGATATGTATTCTTGCTTGCCTTCTACTCGGCTGTGCGTGTAGCTCAGGGCGTTTTCAAAATCGTGTGACACGTGTTTATAAAACGCTTGGTACTCGTCCTCAGTGATGTCGTTTTTATTGCGCGCCCACAAAGCTGAAGCAGTGTTAACGGTTTCGTCTTCATCGGTCGGCACTTCGGCGCCGTCTTTCCATTCCGATTTCTTCATGACGATGGGCAAGGTGATGTGGTCGGAGTATTTGCGGATAATGGTTTTAAGTTTCCAGTCGCTTAAAAACTCGTCTTCGGCTTCACGCAAATGCAACACCACGTCGGTACCGCGGGTAGCCTTGTCTGCTTCTTCTAAAGTAAAATCGCCTTCGCCGCTGGATTCCCAGCGAACGGCTGTGGTTTCACCAGCACGGCGGGTGGTTAAGCTAACTTTATCGGCAATGATAAAAGCCGAATAAAAGCCCACGCCAAATTGGCCTATCAGGTTGGCGTCTTTGGCTTGATCGCCGGACAAGGCGTTAAAGAATTCCTTGGTACCGGATTTAGCAATGGTACCG
This sequence comes from uncultured Methylotenera sp., assembly GCA_937957775.1. Classification (GTDB taxonomy): domain Bacteria; phylum Pseudomonadota; class Gammaproteobacteria; order Burkholderiales; family Methylophilaceae; genus Methylotenera. The sequence continues at coordinate 2,748 of CALFXV010000145.1, forward strand.
ATGTTGCTGATCACCTCATCGCGGCTCATGCCTATGCCGTTATCGCTAATGGTTACGGTGCGCGCGTCTTTATCAAAAGCGATGCGTATTTTTAAATCGCTGTCGCCGTCATACAAGGCGCCGTTGGAGATGGCCTCGAAGCGCAATTTATCGGCGGCATCCGATGCGTTGGAAATAAGTTCGCGCAAGACAATTTCTTTGTTGCTGTACAGCGAATGGATCATCAATTGCAAGAGTTGCTTAACCTCAGCCTGAAACGGCATGGATTGTTTATTTTTGGTTTTTGCGTTGCTGTCTTTTGCCACGGCTTTTGCTCCTAAAATTTTTTTACTGAAAAAAACACTGGCTTTTAGTTGGGGGTGATGCGGAATATTTCAAGTGAAAAATTATTTGTCATAAAACTTTCAAACTATAATGACAAAATAAACAATAATACTGTTTATTCCGTTTTGGAATAAACGCTGGCTATCCCCTAAGGCCCCTTTATCAAATGCACGCCCCATTAGACAAATCTTTATTAGCCGCCATCGACTTAGGCTCAAATAGCTTTAGGCTGGAAATTGGCCAAGTGAACAGCGGCTTTATCCAACGCGTGGAATACCTAAAGGAACCGGTGCGCCAAGGCGGCGATTTAGACGAAGATCGAAACCTAACAATGGAAGCCATGGAGCGCGGCGTGCGCTGCTTGGCAAGGTTTGGCGAACGCATACAGGGCTTTGCGCCTAGCCAGGTCAGAGCCGTCGCCACGCAAACCTTACGCGAAGCCAATAACCGAGATGTTTTTCTAAAAATGGCCAAAAAGGCATTGGGCTTTGACGTGGAAGTGATCTCCGGGGTGGAAGAAGCCCGCCTAATCTACCAAGGCGTCAGTCGCTTTCTACCGCAATCGAATGAACGCCGCTTGGTTATAGACATAGGCGGTCGCTCCACCGAATTTATCCTGGGGCAAGGCTTTAATGCGCAGCACACCGCTTCCTTGCACGTCGGCT
>CALFXV010000146.1 GCA_937957775.1 uncultured Methylotenera sp.
CCCTGCCTCTCCGCCATTTTTTACCGTGTTTTGTAACTGCTGTAGTAGAATAGGTTACACACATCTTGATCCCCCTGAGAGATGATGGTGCCCAAAAAGTGCCCAACATCAACACCCCCGTTCTCAGGAGGGATCTATGGCAAGTCTCAGGCTCAAAGGTGGACGGTATTTTGTTGGACTTGGGCATATCCTCGCCACAAATTGATGAGCCTGCCCGAGGCTTTAGTTTTAGATTTGATGCGCCTCTAGACATGCGCATGGATCAGACCCGTGGTCAAACAGCGGCGGAATTTATCGCCGGCACAACAGAGCAGCAACTAGCGGAGGTTATAAAAAATTATGGTGAAGAACGGTTTGCTAAGCAGATTGCAAGGGCGATTATTGCGGAGCGCAATGACGGGCGCCCCATCAGCACTACAGGGCAGCTTACCAAGGTCGTGGCAACCGCAGTCACGCGCTTTGAGCCCGGGCAGAACCCAGCCACGCGGACATTTCAAGCTTTACGGATTCACGTCAATCAAGAGCTTGAGGAGTTGTCGCTAACCATGCCTCAATGCTTGGCCCTATTGTCGCCGCAAGGCAGATTGGCAGTGATCAGTTTTCACTCGCTGGAAGACCGTATGGTGAAGCAATTTATTCGCGATCAGGTCAATCGGGACGATTTGCCAGCCAATTTTCCGGTTCGAGCCGCCGATTTGCCGCAGCCTAAATTAAGGGCTGTAGGCAAAAGTATCAAACCTAGCCCGCAAGAAATTAAAGCCAACCCCCGTTCACGCAGTGCCGTGATGCGCGTGGCGGAAAGAACGGCAACAGCATGACACGCTTAAATTTTATTCTATTTGCCGCATTGATCTTGTCCTCCTTGGCTTTGGTGAAAGCCCAACATAAGGCGCGCAACCTATACATAGAGCTTGAACAAAGTAAGCGAGTGAGCACGCAATTGGAGCAAGAATACGGGCAGTTGCAGTTGGAGCAGAGTACTTGGGCCATGCACAGTCGCGTTGAAAAAATCGCCGCGGAACAATTGCAAATGCAAGTGCCGGATGCAAAGCGCATACAGGTCGTGCCTATGGCTGAGTTGTATGCGCTTAAGCCTTTGGTAAGCAGCAAGGTGGTCCAATAATGGCCATACGCATGCCCATAAGAACCTCGGTGCGCACCCCGGTCATTGTTAAGCTACCGGCATGGCGTAGGCGCATATTATTGGGCTTGGTATTGATGGGTTTTGCTATTTTGTTGGGCCGTGGCGTGTACCTGCAAGGCATACACGATGAGTTTTACAAAGACAAAGGCAATGCGCGCTATAGCCGTAACCTTATTCTTACTTCACAGCGCGGCAAAATTACCGATAGAAACGGTCAATTGCTGGCAGTGAGCATGCCGGTCGATACGGTCTGGGCCAGTCCGCCAGACGTGGTATTAGACGAGGCGAAAACCAAGCAATTGGCCAATATGTTAGGCATGCAAGAAGAGGTGATTAAAGGTAAGTTAGCCAACACCGAGCGTGAGTTTGTCTATTTGAAACGACGCATGTCGCCGGAAGATGCTGCTAAGGTCATGAAGCTGGGCATACCGGGTATCGATTTGCGTCGCGAATACAAGCGCTACTATCCGGCAGGCGAGGTAACGGCACACATGGTCGGTTTTACCGGACCGGGCGACAAAGGGGCGGGCGATAAAGGTTTGGAAGGCTTTGAATTGGCCTTGAATAAAGCTTTGTCTGGTAAAGACGGCAATCGTCGGGTCCTTAGAGATAGGTCGGGTCATATTGTGGAGGACTTGCAAGCGGTGGTGGTGCCGCAAGATGGCCATGACGTGGCTTTGGCGCTGGATTTGCGCATACAATACCTAGCGCACCGTGAATTGCAAAAAGCGGTGGATGCGCACAAAGCTTTAGCCGGAGCGATCGTGGTGTTGGATGCGAAATCCGGTGAAGTATTAGCCATGGCCAACGTGCCAACGTACAACCCGAATAATCCAGTCAATATAAAAGGCAAAACCCGCAATCGCGCCATTATTGATAATTACGAGCCGGGCTCAACATTAAAACCCGTGACGGCGGCAGCGGCATTGGAATCCGGCTTGTATAAAGCCGACACGAAAATACAAACGGCACCAGGCACCTTGAAAATTGGCCCAGCCACCATACACGACACCCACCCGCAAGGCGTATTGACGGTAGCGGAAATGATTCAAAAATCGTCCAACGTTGGGGCGGCCAAGATAGCTTTAACCTTGGATAAGCAGTTCATGTGGAATGTGTATAACCAGCTAGGTTTAGGGCACGTCGAAGGGGTGGGTTTCCCTGGCGAGGCGGCAGGCAGGTTACGCCCATTTAAAAATTGGCGTCCGATAGAGATGGCTACCATGTCTTTTGGTAACGGCATCAGCGTCACATTGTTGCAAATGGCAAGGCTATACACCGTTTTTGCTAATGAAGGCGAGTTGCGCCCTATCTCCCTGCTAAAAGTCAAAGAAGCGCCGGTTGGCCAGCAGGTTTTTTCAGCCTCCACCGCCAATCAGGTTAGAAGCATGTTGGAAATGGTGGTGCAACCAGGCGGCACAGCCTTACAAGCGCAGGTATTGGGATACCGCGTAGCCGGTAAGACCGGTACCTCAAAGAAATTGGGTGACCATGGTTACATCAATGAATACGTCGCCTCTTTCGTTGGCATGGCGCCTGCCTCGGATCCACGTTTTTTAATAGCCGTTATGATAGACGAGCCTAGCAACGGCGCTTATTACGGCGGTGTTGTTGCTGCGCCGGTGTTCAGTGCGGTGATGGCTGAAACCTTGCGTTTGTATGCGGTGCAGCCGGATGCGCCTAACAATAACGTGGTGTTGCAAGGCAATGCCGATGATGCGAAGGAGGGCATGTGATGCTAGACGCCCTCACCTACACAGGCATAACGGCTGACAGTCGCATGGTTAAACCGGGCCATTTGTTCTTAGCTTACCCTGGCGTCCATTCGGATGGCCGTGACTACATCGCGCAAGCCATTGAGGCCGGTGCAATTGGTGTCATTTTTGATGATGCCGATTTTACCTGGCAAGCAAAATGGACGGTTGCGCATTGTGCGGTGCGCCATCTTAAGCAAGCCGTAGGCGAGATTGCAGCGGATTTTTATCGGCATCCCAGCGCTAAGTTAAACCTGGTCGGTGTAACGGGCACCAACGGCAAAACCTCGGTCAGCCATTGGTTGGCGCAAAGTTTAAATTATTTGGGACAAAAAACCGCCGTGTTAGGCACCGTCGGCAATGGCTTTTTAAACGCCACCAGTGCGGCAAGTAACACCACGCCGGACGCGATTTTATTGCAAGCCATGTTGGCCGAATACTTAGCTTTAAATGCCCAAGCTGTCGTCATGGAAGTGTCTTCGCATGGCTTGGACCAAGGGCGAGTGAATGGCGTTGAGTTTGATGTCGCGGTGTTAACCAATTTAAGTCGTGACCATTTAGATTACCACGGCAGCATGGAGGCCTATGCCCAGGCTAAGCAAAAATTGTTTAGTTGGCCTAGCTTGAAATGCGCCGTGATCAATGCCGACGATGCATTTGGGCAGCGTCTGTTGACCACCTTAAAAGCTGAATCCAAGGCCACCTTAAGTTACGGATTTTCGGATGAGGCAGACGTGCGTGGCAGCCATTTACGCTTGCACGAAGCCGGGCTTAGCATGCAGGTGACGTACCAGCAAAAAAGCGTGGAGTTGCAAGCGCCAATATTGGGCCGATTTAATGCCTATAACACCTTGGCGGTATTGTCCGCATTATTGGCTATGGACGTGAGCTTAGAGCAGGCCCTGCCGGCTATAGCACAACTGCAATCCGTGCCGGGCCGTATGCAGCAATGCGGCGGTGGTAAATTGCCCTTGGTGGTGGTGGATTATGCCCACACCCCTGACGCATTAGAAAAAGTATTGATGACCTTGCGCGAGCAAGCGCCAGGTCAATTAATTTGCCTGTTTGGTTGCGGTGGCGAGCGTGATACCGGCAAGCGGCCGCTGATGGGATCGGTAGCGGCGGCATTGGCTGACCAAATTATTGTCACCTCGGATAACCCTAGAAGCGAATCGCCCGATGCCATTATTGCTGAGGTTTTGCAAGGCATGAATGGTGCGGTGTATCAAGTGCAGCCGGACAGAGCGCAGGCGATTAAGCTGGCGATACTGTCCGCTCAGCCTGGTGACATAGTCTTGTTGGCCGGCAAAGGGCATGAAACGTATCAAGAAGTAGCAGGTGTTAAGCAGCCCTTCGATGACGTTGAGCAGGCTAGGCTTGCCTTAGGGCAATACCGGATGACGCAGGGGGTGCCGGCATGATGCAATTAAGCGCAGCCAGCTTGGCCATGCACGGTGACTTAATCGGTGACGATAGCGCATTCGATTGCGTGGGCACCGATAGCCGTGCGGTGCGTCCCGGCCAATTGTTTATCGCCTTAAAAGGCGAGAACTTTGATGGCCATGACTATGCCAAGCAAGCCCTGGAGCAGGGTGCGGCAGGGGTGGTATTGGAAAAAAATACGGCTAATTTATCGCCTGCCATCCTGGTAAAAGACAGTTATTTAGCCTTAGGTCAGTTGGCCGCCCATTGGCGAGCTAAATTTAGCCTACCGGTAGTGGCCATAACCGGTAGCAATGGTAAAACCACGGTCAAAGAAATGGTTAGCGCCATTTTGGCGGTTAAAGCCGGCGGTATGGAAGCCATACATGCCACCGTGGGCAATCTAAATAACCACATCGGCATGCCATTAACCTTACTTAATTTGCGCGCAAGCCACGATTGCGCAGTGCTGGAAATGGGCATGAACCATTTAGGCGAAATTGCCTACCTGTCAAACTTGGCACGGCCAACATTGGCCATTATCAACAATGCCGGAACCGCCCACATAGGTGAATTGGGCTCCCGCGATAAGATCGCTCAAGCCAAAGGTGAAATCTTCCTTGGCTTAGCGGCTGACGGCATTGCGCTGATCAATGCCGACGACAATTACGCGTCTTACTGGCGTGGGCTAAATGTAGGTAAAAAAATTCTTACTTTTGCCATGGATCAAGCAGCCGATGTGCAGGCTAGCTATCAAGAACGGGCTGGTGATTGCATGGTGAACTTGCGCACCCCCGCCGGTGAAATCGATTTTGTACTGCCACTTATGGGCAGCCATAACGTCCGTAATGCGCTAGCGGCGGCCGCCGCCGCTCATGCTATGGGTGTCTCGAATAAAGACATAGCCATTGGGCTAGCTGGCTTTTCCGCAGTCAAAGGGCGTTTGCAGCATAAGTTAGCCGTCAATAATGCGCGCTTAATTGACGACACCTATAACGCCAATCCAGATTCCATGAAAGCAGCCATAGACGTGCTGGCTAATCAGGCCGGTAAAAAAATATTGGTGTTAGGTGACATGGGCGAATTGGGTGCCGATGCCGCGCGCATGCATCGCGAGGTCGGTGAGTACGCTAAAACAAAAGGTTTGCAGCAATTGTATTGCTTGGGTGAATTAAGTCTTGAGATGGTGCAAGGCTTTGGTGTTGGCGCCCGCCATTTTGAGGATGCCGCAGCCTTGGCCGAGGCCATTAAGCCACAGTTGTCTGACCAGGTGACGGTATTGGTAAAGGGCTCGCGTTTCATGAAAATGGAGCGCGTGGTCGATTTGTTGGACGAAAAAAACAATCAAACTAGCTTGTTGGAGAATCAATCATGTTATTAGAACTGGCCCGATGGTTAGCCCACGACATTCGTGGCTTCAATGTATTTAATTACATCACTTTGCGCGCTGTGCTAGCGACCTTAACGGCATTGGCTATTTCCTTTATAGCCGGCCCCAGTGTGATTCGTAAGTTAACCGAATACAAAGTTGGTCAAGCGGTGCGCGATGACGGCCCGCAAAGTCATTTAATTAAAACCGGTACGCCTACTATGGGTGGCGCCTTAATCTTGGTGTCAATTGCGATATCAACCTTGTTATGGGCGGATTTAAGCAACCGATTTGTTTGGGTGGTGCTGTTTACCACCGTGGGTTTTGGCGCGGTGGGTTGGGTGGACGATTACCGTAAAGTGGTGCATAAAAATCCCAAAGGCTTGTCGGCTAAGGCTAAGTTTTTTTGGCAAAGCCTGATAGGTTTAGCCGTGGCCGTGTTTCTTTACTGCACGCACTTAAGCAGCGTGGAAACCACCTTGATCGTGCCATTCTTTAAGCATCTTGTATTGCCTTTGGGCGCCATAGGCTTCATCGTCCTGACCTACTTAGTAGTGGTGGGCAGCAGCAACGCGGTCAATTTAACCGATGGCCTAGATGGCTTAGCCATACTGCCGACCGTGATGGTGGCCAGCGCACTAGGCATCTTTGCTTACGTGGCCGGGCATTTGCATTTTTCCAGTTATTTGGGCGTGCCTCACGTGGCCGGTGCCAGTGAATTAATGGTGTTTTGCGCGGCCATGGCCGGTGCCGGTTTGGGCTTCTTGTGGTTTAACGCCTACCCAGCAGAAGTGTTCATGGGCGACGTTGGCGCCCTAGCATTAGGCGCGGCGCTTGGCATAGTGGCGGTCATTGTTCGCCAAGAAATCATCTTATTCATTATGGGTGGCGTGTTTGTCGTGGAAACCGTTTCGGTGGCCATACAAGTGCTGTATTTCAAGTACACCAAACACACCACCGGCACAGGTCAACGCATCTTTTTAATGGCGCCCCTGCACCACCATTACGAAGAAAAAGGTTGGAAAGAAACGCAAGTGGTGGTGCGTTTTTGGATCATCAGCATGATGCTGGTGTTAATTGGATTGGCTAGCCTGAAATTAAGATAAAGCCATGCAAATGTTAAAAGACAAAAAAGTATTGGTGCTAGGCCTGGGTGAAACCGGCTTATCCGCCTTGCGTTGGTTAAAAACGCAAGGGGCTAATTTGTCTGCGGCCGATACCCGCGAAACGCCACCTGGCATAGATGCATTGCACAATGAAATGCCGGAAGTGCCGCTGCATACTGGGCCGTTTAGTGCTCAACTGTTTGAGAAGATGGATCTGGCCGTGATCAGCCCGGGCGTGGCCCTAAGTGAACCGGCTATCCAAGCGGCGATAAAAAACGGCCTTAGCGTGGTCGGTGACGTGGAATTGTTTGCGCAATTTAGACCGGCTTCGGCCAAGGTCGTCGCCATTACCGGTTCCAACGGCAAAACCACGGTCACCAGTTTGGTCGGTCAAATTTGCCAAGCGGCCGGCTTAAAAACCATTGTGGCCGGTAACATTGGTTTACCGGTATTGGACAGCCTCGCCATGGACACCCCGGATGTGTATGTCTTGGAACTGTCCAGCTTCCAATTGGAAACCACGCACAGTTTGCAAGTGGATGCCGCGACCATGCTTAATTTGTCTGAAGACCACATGGACAGGTACGACAGCTTGCAGGATTACGCGATTGCCAAAGCGCATATTTTTTATCAGGCCAGCTTGCAAGTGCTGAACTTGGATGATGCCTGGAGCATGATGTTGGCCAGACCAAAATTGCCACAGTTGAGCTTTGGCTTGTCCGAACACGCCGATTTTAGTTTGCGGCAAATAGACGGAGAAAGCTGGTTGTGCGATGGTGAAAAACAGCTGGTAAACAGTCAAGATTTAAAAATTGCCGGCTTGCACAATGCCTCGAATGCCTTGGCGGCCGTAGCCTTAAGCCGTGCCATAGGCATAGACTACGCGCCCATCATCCAAACCCTATATAACTTCAAAGGCTTGCCACACCGTGTGGAGTGGGTGGCCAATATAGACGAGGTGGATTATTACGATGATTCCAAAGGCACCAACGTGGGCGCCAGTTGCGCTGCGCTGGCCGGCATGTTTAAAAACGGTCTGCCGCAAAAAGTAGTGTTGATTGCTGGTGGCGATGGCAAAGGCCAAGACTTCTCGCCTTTGGCCGATGCGGTAGTGGCTAATGCACGCGCCGTGGTGCTAATGGGGCGTGACGCAGACAAAATAGAAGCGGCCTTGCTTGGCACCGACATTGCCATATACCGTGCATTGGATTTGCCTGAGGCCGTCAGTATCGCTAGAAAATTAGCCCATAGCGGCGATGCCGTGTTGTTGTCACCGGCATGCGCAAGCTTCGATATGTTTAAAAATTACGTGCACCGTGCCGAGGTGTTTGTTGCTGCAGTCATGGCCATGCAGCCTAGCTTGAAGGAAACAGCATGATCAACACCATGTTAGATCGCGAACGCATCAACGCTCCTAGTTATGACGAAGGTTTTCTATGGGCGGTATTGTGCCTGCTAGGCATCAGTTTGGTAATGGTGTATTCGGCCTCTATTGCCATCGCTGAAGCCGACAAAGGCGTGGGCCACAACAGCAGCTATTATTTGGTGCACCAAGCGGCCTTCATGTTGGTCGGCATCGTATCGGCCTTTATCGCGTTCAACATACCTATCGCTTGGTGGCAAAAAATGGCACCGTATTTATTCTTAATTGGTTTGGCTTTGTTGGTGCTGGTGTTGATTCCTGGCATAGGCTTAAAAGCCGGCGGCAGTCGCCGTTGGCTGAAAATGTTTGTGGTGAATCCACAGCCATCGGAATTCATGAAGCTGTTTGCCGCAATTTACGTGGCCGATTACACCGTGCGTAAAGCGGCGGTGATGGACAGTTTTAGGCGCGGCTTTATGCCCATGGTTGGGGTGATGGTCTTGGTCGGATTTTTATTGCTACGCGAGCCGGATTTTGGCGCGTTTGCCGTGATTGCAGCGATCTCCATTTCCATTCTATGGCTAGGCGGCATCAATGGCAAAATCTTTGCCGGATTGCTGACCTTGCTGCCTATTGCCATCGTAGGGCTAATATGGAGTTCGCCTTATCGTATGCAGCGCGTCATCGGCTTTATGGACCCATGGGCCGACCCTTATGGCAAAGGTTACCAACTCTCGCATGCCTTGATTGCATTTGGCCGTGGCGAATGGTTGGGCGTGGGCTTGGGCGCCAGCGTGGAAAAATTGCTGTATTTGCCCGAAGCACACACCGACTTCCTGTTGGCCGTTATCGCCGAAGAGTTGGGTTTTGTTGGCGTGTTGACGGTAATAGGCTTGTTCGCCTGGATAGTCATTCGCTCCTTTGGCATAGCCAAAGAAGCCATAGCCAACGAGCGCTACTTTTCTGCCTTATTGGCCCAGGGATTAGGCGTGTGGATGGGCGTGCAAGGCATCATCAACATGGGCGTGAACACCGGCTTGTTACCCACCAAAGGGCTGACCTTACCCCTGATGTCGTTCGGTGGCACGGGGATTTTGGTGAATTGCGTGGCCATGGCCATTGTGTTGCGCGTGGATTTTGAAAACCGACGCTTGCAAAAAGGTTTGCCGGCATGAGTAAAACCTTAATGATCATGGCGGGCGGCACAGGCGGGCATGTTTACCCAGCGATGGCGGTGGCGGATGCCTTGTTGGTGCAGGGCTGGAAGGTAGTTTGGTTGTGCACCGAGGGCGGCATGGAAAACCGCTTGATTACCAATAAACCCTACCAAAAAGCCATGATTAGCATGCGTGGTGTGCGTGGTAAGGGTTACCTAGGCTGGTTGCTATTGCCCTTTAAATTACTTGTAGCATTTAGTCAGAGTGCGCAGGCCATGCGTCAGCATCAACCTGATGTGGTGTTGGGCATGGGCGGATTTGCCGCGTTTCCTGGCGGCTTAATGGCTAAGCTATTAGGCAAGCCTTTGGTCGTTCATGAGCAAAATTCCGTGGCCGG
>CALFXV010000147.1 GCA_937957775.1 uncultured Methylotenera sp.
TACAATACAACAAAGGAACGGGTGAAGATTTCTCAGGTAACCCAATTGTTTTTGGGCGAAACGCGGTTGCTGGTCTATTAATTTCATTTCTCATTATTCAGAAAAAAGCACTAGACTTTATTGGAAACAAAAGCGGCACAATTAACTTAATTTCGCATATAAATCTGTTGGTTAGTTTTATTGTTTTAATTCTTACTCAAACTCGTGGTAATTTTATTTCAGTAGGCTTGTGCGTAGTATTTTATTTGATTTTTGGGAATTATAATTTTCTCAAAGGTTTTCAAAGTAAGCGTTCGACGATTATCTATTACCTTTTTTTATTAGTTGTATTGCAGTATTTCAACAAAGCTTACCGTATTTTGGAAACTTTTAACCGGTATTCAGATCAAGCTTATGAATTTTTATTACGTGCGCTAAACACAGGCCTAGGGATTAATAGTTCAAATACCCAACAAGATGCATCAGCGCTCAATCGAGTACAAAACATCAATTTTATCAAGAAAATAATCTCCAGAGATTGGTTTGATTTTATATTTGGCAAAGGGTATAAATTTTGGTATGTAGATATCCCCGCATTAGAGGCATTCGTTAATTTTGGTATTTTGGGTTTTGTTTTATGGCTTTGCAACCTATGGCAACGCAGGTTTCATGCGCGAGCAGGTGTGCAAGTACATGTGTCCTTATGCGCGCTTTCAAAGCGCCATGTTCGACGACGACACCTTAATCGTTACCTACGACGAAGCCCGCGGTGAACCGCGCGGTGGCCGCTCACGCAAGGCCGATGTCAGCTCACAGAAACTAGGCTCCTGCATAGACTGCAACCTGTGTGTGCAAGTCTGCCCTACCGGAATAGACATCCGAAATGGGCTGCAATACGAATGCATAGGCTGCGGCGCCTGTGCCGACGTGTGCGATACCGTCATGGACAAAATGGGATACGAACGCGGCTTGGTTAAATACTCCACGCAAAACGCCATTGACAACAATTGGACGCACAGCCAAATGCTGCGCCGTATTTTGCGACCACGCGTACTAATTTACGCCGGCATTTTACTGCTGTTAATTGCTGCCCTAGTGGCCAGCTTGTGGTTCAGAACACCCTTCCGTGTGGACGTGGTGCGTGATCGCGGTGTGATGGCGCGTTTAAGTGACGACGGTAAACTGGAAAACGTCTACCGCTTACAAATCATGAACGGCACAGAGACACCGCAACATTTCACACTGAATGTAACCGGTATTGATGACATAGAAATCGAAACCGAAGCGGCCAGCGACAACGATGACGGTGAAGATGACATTAAAACCATCTTAGTCAACCCCACTGAATCACGCTGGGTGATCGTTGACTTAAAAATACCGGATGGGTCATTGGACAGCGGTTCACACAAAATTAAATTTGAGATTAAATCGATGGAAACCAAAGACGTGGTGTCTGAAAAATCGGTCTTCTTGGTGCCTCGATAGTACCTAACTCGTTTAGAACGGGTGATGGGCTAGCTAATTAAAAGGAAAAGCAATGCAAGAATTTGATACTAAAGCTTGGTGGCGTTATGGTTACGTTTGGTTTTTAATTGCTGGACCACTGACGGTCATCGTAGCCGGCGTCATCACCGCCTACATTGCCGTCAACAGTCCAGACCCGGTGATCGATCAGAATTATTACCAACACGGCTTAGACATTAACAAGACTTTAAAAGCACAAAAAGACAGCTTGGCACCCGCCATACAAGCGCGAAACCACGCCGCTACCGGCGTCACCCCAACGCCCACCACACAACCTTAAACCTGCATAGGCTAAGGTTTAATCGCTGACATGCACGGTTAAGCCTAATGCGCGAATACGATCGGCCACGGCTTCTAGTTTTTCATGGGGCAACCGACTGATTCGAGGCGCTTCCGCTTGGTAAGAAGGCCTGGCGTAGCCATACAAATGCACCCCTTGAAGATGCGATTTAACCTGACTCAACAACCCTAGGTAGGCCAAGGTTTCAGCCTCACTGGGCGGCTCACCGTCCAGAGCAAAAAGACACGTTTGCACAAAAGTCGGGCAAACCGCCGCGCAATTTCTAAGACGCTGCAAATGTGCTTCTGGCTTAATGTTGACGTCATTAATACGCGCAATGCCGGCTTGGGTGCCTCCATCCAACTTAAACCAAACCTCTCCATTTAATCTAGCCAAGTGTTTTAGGCTAGCCAATACAGAAGCTTTATCCATTAAGCTGCCGTTGCTGATTAAGCGCACCTTAATTGGGTTACCGGCAATTGGATGCGCCTGCGCTTTGTCCAACAAATTAAAATCGTTTAGCACTCTTTCCAGCATGGCTAATACATCGGGAAATTCTTTGGCACTAGTGGGTTCGCCATTGCCAGAAAAAGCGATGTCTTGTAACTGCCTGTCGCCTTCTGCCACATAACGCGTCATGAAGTCACCGTGCAAAGCGTAATCCAAGAAACGCCTTAACTCTTGCTCCAACAAAGCCATGTCTATGGGCGGTGGACTGCCACGCTTTAAGTCCGGCACCTGGCAATACACGCAGCGCCAATTGCAGGCGTTATTGACGTTGAGGTTGATGCCTATGGAGACGCCGCCAGCGCGCCTAGAGACCACCGGGTAAACATAACGCATGCCGCTGACATCGCGGTTATGGTCTTCTACTGTTAAATAGGGCTGGTCGGACATGGTTTACATGCAGGGCTGATGAAAAGGGTGGCTTAAACGCAGCCAGTGGGATTGACGATTTTCTTTAAAGCGGGTGCGTTGAGTATGCTTACGTAACGCTGCTTTACTTCTATGATGCCCTCGTCACTGAATTTGGAAAACGCGCGGCTAACCGTCTCTAATTTCATGCCTAGGTAACTGCCGATCTCTTCACGCGACATCCTTAGGACAATTTCCGACTGAGAAAACCCACGTGCATGCAAACGCTGTACTAAGTTTAATAGGAACGCCGCCAAACGCTCTTCTGAGCGCATGTTGCCGATGAGCAACATCATGCTGTTTTCCCGCACGATCTCTCGACTCATGATTTTATGCACATGGCGCTGCAAGACAGGAAACTCGCGCGACAACGCCTCCACGTTAGCAAACGGCATGACGCAGACTTCGGCGTCTTCCAAAGCCACCGCATTGCAACTGTGCTGATCGGTCACTATGCCATCCAAGCCTATGATTTCCCCGGCCATTTGAAAGCCGGTCACCTGCTCATGGCCCTCAGGCGTGGACACGCTGGTTTTAAAAAAACCGGTGCGTATAGCAAATAAGGATTTAAACGGTTCGCCGTCTCGAAATAGCAATTCACCTTGCTTGACGTGGTGGCGGGTGGCGACCACCTCATCTAGGCGCTTCATGTCGTCTGCGCCAAAACTAATTGGCATGCAAAGTTCACGCAGGTTACAGCTGGAGCAGGCGACTTTGATGGTTTCTGGTGTGGTTACGCTAGTCATATTGGATTTATTACCTTCAATGCCTATAGCATAGCGTTTTAAGGCCTTATTGGCTAGGTCTAGTTGGCCGACAAGCGTGCTTGAAAGCATATCTAGACAGTAGCACACTATCTTTTGATATGCATCAAAACGGCATTGATAGAAAAGTGCCATAGTGACAGCCTGAGATCAATGCACAATAAAAAATCATGAATACTGCTACCGAAACAATTGCACCCAACCTAGACAGCATCATGCCTGGGGTAAGCACAGAGACCTTAAAGAAATACGACGTCTCTGGTCCAAGGTATACCTCCTACCCCACAGCGGATCGATTTGTTGAGGCCTTCACACAAGACGCTTACATGCTGGCTCTAGAGCAGCGCCGAGCCATTGCAGCCACGCAGCCCTTGTCCATCTACGTGCACATTCCATTTTGCGAATCCTTGTGCTTTTTTTGCGCCTGCAACAAGATCGTCACCAAACACCACGAACGCAGTGCAGAGTATTTGCGCTACTTAAATCGTGAGATTGATTTACACATCGAACACCTAGGCGCAGGCCAAACCATCTCGCAATTGCATTTGGGCGGCGGCTCACCCACTTTTTTCTCAGAC